>JACRCY010000035.1 GCA_016218785.1 Deltaproteobacteria bacterium | reverse complement strand
TCATCCAGATCCTCATGGGCTGGGACGACGAGCACCTCCACGAGTTCCGCATCGGCGAGGCAGCCTACGGGCCCAACCTGCATGACGAAGGGGACGCCACCGACGAGAAGAAGGTGCGACTCGCCGAAGTGGTGCGCCGCGAGAAGGCCCGCTTCGGGTACGTGTACGACTTCGGGGACAACTGGCACCACGAGATCCTGGTGGAGAAGATCGTGCCGCCGGAGCCGGGCACCCACTACCCGGTCTGTGTCGGCGGCAAGCGCAACGGCGCGCCCGAGGACTGCGGCGGCGTGTCGGGCTACGCCGCGCTGATGAGTGTCCTCAAGAACCCGAAGCACGAGGAGTACGAGGAGCGGCGCGAGTGGGTCGGAGACGACTACGACCCCGACTTCTTCGCCCTCGATGCCATCAACGACGCGCTGCGCCGGCTGCGGGTGAAGTAGCGCGGCCCCGAGCAACGGTGGCGCGGGCCCCGACGAGCGGCCCCCAGGGGGGCAGGGGCAGCCCAACAGGAACCCGCGCCACCCACAGCGTGACACGGGCCCGGCTGGTGCGCCACGGCCGCCGACAGCGGCGTGACGACCTGTTGACCGCAGTCCGCGCGCCCCCTACTGTGCCGGCGAGGCTGGAGGTCCGGCATGGTGGCGCGCTCCGAGTGGGTCGGGGGACGAGTCCCGGGCCCGTTCTTCATCACCGCGGGGGAGCCGTACCGTCCCGATGTGGTGATGTGGCTGGATGCGGACGAGGATCTCGTCGTCGGCTCGAACATCGTCCACCCGAGCGCGCCCGCTTCGGAGATCGGGGATTGCCTGACGGCCGCGATGACCAAGCCCAAGGCCGGGCCGCCACGGCGTCCAACGCGCGTGCGCGTCGCTACCGAGGCGCTGGCCGAAGCCGTGCGGGAGGTTGCGGGCACGGACATCGCCGTCGAGGTCGGGCCCACGCCGGAGATCGACCACATCATCCGGCTCATGGCCGAGCACGTTGGCGCGGAGAGCGGCGAGCCCGCGAGCTACCTGGAGGCCGGGCGCGTGTCGGTCGAGACGGTCGCCGCCTTCTTCACGGTGGCCGCGCGGCTCTACCGGGCCGCGCCGTGGAAGTTGGCGTGGGACTCGCAGGTGCTGGCGCTCGACGTGCCCGCCTACGGCGTGCAGGGGGTGTGTCTCTCAATCATCGGCCAGCTCAAGGAGAGCTTCGGGCTGCTGGTGTTCGACTCCTACGAGAAGTACCGGGCGATGGAGCGTGCCTCCACACAGCATCAGGAGTCCGGCAAGCCGCTGGAGAACCTGGGGACCTCGATGCTGGCGCTGAACTTCGACCGGGGTGCCGACATCCCGCCGCCGATGCGGAAGGAGATCGGGGCGCACGGGTGGGAGGTCGCCGGGCCCGAGGCGTACCCGCGCGTCATGCTGACCGAGCCCGATGTGCTGGCCCGGCCGCTCACCGACCGCGACGTGCGGCTGGCGACGGTGGCCGCCGAGGCGGTGGTGGCGTTCGTGAAGAAGCACGATGACATCTTCGACGTGTGGTCGCCGGTGCCGCGCAGCCACGAGGTGTCGGTGGAGATCGGCAGCGAGCAGGTCAGGGCGCGGGTGACCGCGCCACACCCGGCGCTGGAAGGTGAGGGGGATGGGGACGAGGACGACGACGGTGGCGTGGAGCGCAAGCTGGTGAACCAGCTCGTGCGCGCGTTCCTCGCCGCCGAGGCGCAGGCGGGGCAGCCGGAGCCCTGGCTGTCGCTGGCCGGGTTCGTGTGCGAGTCGCTCTACGGGTACAAGCTCGACTACGGCGACGGCGAGGTGGACGGCTTCACGGCGGTCGCGGTCGAGGAGTACCTGCTCGACTACTTCCCGCGGAAGGTGACGGCCGACGAGGAGATCATCCAGGCCACGCCCGACATCCTCACGCGGCACTTCGAGTGGCTGGGGGCGACCGGCAAGCTGCCGCAGCAGAAGGTCGAGTCGATCTGCAAGCGCATCGAGGCGAAACGCAACTCCTTCGTGCGACGGGCGAACGACTCCTCGCGCTTCGGCATGGCGAAGGGCTTCGTGACGATGATGCAGGCCGCGGGCGTAGACCCCTCGGACGAGAAGGCTGTGGGCCGTTTCATGGCGAACTACAACGCCCAGGTCGCGCGCGAGATGGGGCCCGAGGCCGGGCATCTGCCTCCGCTGGATGAACCCAGCGCGCCCGCACGAGCAGCTCGACCTCCTCGCCAGCGCTGGACGCCTCGCCCCGGAGAGCCGCTCCCGTCACCAACGAGCCCGTGCCCCTGCGGCAGCGGCAAGCGGTACAAGAAGTGTTGCTTGGTGCGGTAGGGTGAGTGGTCGTCAGCCCCCGCGCCAGTACCTACCCCGCCGGCTCGCCGGCCGGCGGCTTCCAGTCGCCCACGTCCATGCCGAGGTGGAGTCCGAGGCCAGCGAGGGACTCGCGGACATCGCGCAAGGTGGCGCGACCGAGGTTCCGGTGCTCCAGCAACTCGTGCTCGCGGTGCTGCACGAGCTGGCCGATGTAGTCGATGCCCAGCTCGCGGAAGCACTTCACCGCGCGCCAGTTCATGTAGATGCCGCCGCCAACGGGGAGATCGAGCGCCTTGCGCGACAGCTCGGGCACCTTGCACCATTCGGCGGTGCAGGAGGAGGGTGGTTGGTGGGGAACCACGCCGACCGCGTACTCGCGCCACAGCGCGGCGCGCCGGGCCGCCTCGGTCATCTTGTTGGTCCCTGCGACGACGTGCGCCCGAATCGACGCCCCCGTGACCCCGAGGTGCTCACCGGCTGCCTCGAAGGTGAAGCCGGACTCGCGCAGCACGATGGCCCGGCGCTCGGCCGGGGTCAGGACGGCCAGCAGCTCCCGAGTCCACGGTGGTAGCTGGGCCTCCAGCTCGGTGAGGTCGATGGGGTCGTCCGACATGTCGTCCACAGCGCCGCGACTCTACCACGGTGGGCCCCCGGCGGTGGCTCCTGGCGCACCGCGTCGAGGCACGGGCGCTGGAAACAGCGCCGTAGGCGGGGCTCGGGTCACCCCCCGAGCGTGTTCCAAGAGGTCGGCGGGCTGTCCAATAACAAGCGCCGGGGGCCGGGAAGGCCAGGATGCCACCCAGGGGCCTCTGGAGGGCTCCTGATCGATCTGGGATCGTGCAGCGACGCCAGGGAGGGGGCCCACGGCGGCCCCGCGATGGCCCCGGGTTGGTGGGGGCGGCACCGGCGACGTGTGCTGACCGGCGGATCGGAGCAGAGGTCGGCGGGGCCAGCCGTGACCGGCGGCGGCGTCCCCCGGCTCGGCGGGCGACCCCGTCTACAGGGTGGAGAAGAACATCGCCACCGCGCGCCCGCCCGCCTGCCGATGTGGCCCCGCCGCCACCCCCGGGGCTCCCGAGGAGTCGGAGGGGCGATGGGCCACCCGTCGAAGGGGCACGGCAACCGGCTTGAAGCGGAGAAACTCGGGGCCCCCGCCGGAGGTCGGTACAAAGCCAGCCGAGGGACAACTCCGGTGGGGGGCGCGGCGGGCCTCCTCGACCATCGCCCGCGGGGCGTGGATGATCAGATCCTTGAAGCCCGTCGGCTTGAGGATGCCCTCCTCGATCAGCTCCAGCGCCGTGACCGCCATGCGGAGCTTCTTCTTCGCCTTGCCGTGGGAGTCGTTCCACCCGAGGAAGTCGGCGAGGGTGTTCATGGTGTACGGATGCTGCGGCTCCGCGCCGCAGGATGCCTTGCCCACCACGAACGAGGGGGCGTCCCGAATGAGATTCTTCGCCGTCTTCGCCTCCGGCGTCTCCAGCTTCAGGTTCCCCTTGGCGTACTCCGCGACGAGTCGGCGCACCACTTCGAGATGCACCTCGGGCTTGGTGTCGAATTCGTCCTGGTTCTCCCGCGCCATCATCTTGGTGAAGGGGTAGAAGGCGGTGGTGAAGGGGTTGGTGATGGGGTTGAAGGCGGGGTTGAAGGGGTAGAAGGGGTTGGTGAAGGGGTTGGTGAAGGGGTTGGTGAAGGGGTTGAAGGTGATGGTGGCGGTGACGGGGAAGTTGTCGGTGTTGGCGGCGGCCTACCCTGCCGCTACCTGGACGCG
The DNA here is from genome assembly GCA_016218785.1 of Deltaproteobacteria bacterium. Taxonomy (GTDB): domain Bacteria; phylum Myxococcota_A; class Polyangia; order JACRCY01; family JACRCY01; genus JACRCY01. Next base: position 4,179 of record JACRCY010000035.1, on the reverse strand, counting down.
CTCGCCTCGGGGTCGGCCACCGCCACCTGCACGTCGAGATCGGCCACGGCCGGGACGGGAACATGCTCCCCACGGCGCGCCGCCTGCCGCCGCTCCAGCTCGTGGAGCAGGCGGATCATCGACCTCTCGGTGCTGCGCTCGTAGCGGGTGACCTTGCCCCAGATGTCGCCCTGGTGGTGGTCGCGGAGAATTGCCCGGGCCACGCCGATGTCCTCGTCGCCATCACGGCGGTGTAGCTCAAGCGCGCCGACTTCGACCCGCAGGGCCCGTTGAAGTCGCCATGCTTGCGCTGCGATTCGCTCGACCAGCAGCGCCTCCAACTCGCCCTCGGGACGCAGTTCATCCCGCAGGCGTTCCACGAGCGCCTCGTACTCCTCGGGGTTCTCGTCGGGCAACACCGGCCGGTTCGCGGCGAGGCCGTGGATCAAGTGGTTCAACGCGACCTTCGCCTTGCCCGCCTCAGTGCGCGGCCCGGTGGACAGCTTGGCGTTTCGCCGGTTGGCCTCGGCCTTCGCGGCGCTGATTGGCGAGCTGGGGAGTCGTGCTGACGCGAGATCGACGGGCATAACTGCTCCTCGGGGGCGGCCCCACCGTCGTCGATCTCGTCAATGCCGCCTGTGAGTACTCTATCCCAACGGGGCGGCAGCGTCCACAGGAGGTCGCCGTCGGTAGCCGACCGAGCCCCGAGGGCGTGGCGGATGCGCTCGGGGGCGCTTCACCTCCCAAGAGCGGCGCGCAATGCACCCCGTGCCGCGTCGTCGATGAGGCAAGCGAGCGGCCCCGCCGAGAAGAGCCAGAGGATGTAGTCCAGAACGCGCTGATTGGTTCGCAACCCTTCGGGTAGGTCATCAAGGACTTGGGCGGCATTGAAGGAGCCAACGTCGCCTCGCACCAGCGCGTGCATCCATCCGCCGTGCCCCGCCCGCTCCAGATACTCATCGAGCTTCTCGGCCTCATCTCGGACTAGCGCCAGTCGGTCAAGCGCCTTGCGCCAAGCTCGCCGCTCCTCGTTCTTGAAGTAGGACCAGTCCTCAAGGGCATTGACGACGCTGACTACCTCGAAGAGGTCGCGCGTGACTCCTATGACCTGGGCGGCGTAGGGGTCTCTGAAGGAGGCATGAGCCAGGAAACTGAGGTTCACGTCTGCGTCCAGTGGTATGACGTTCCGTGCCCACAGGAAGAGGTTCGCGAGCGGCTGATAGGAGTTTGCCTGATAGCGCCTCCCGTCCGTGGATGACAGTGGGCTTGATCCGGTTCCGTAGACAGTTCGCCTACGCTGCCGACTCCAGTGCGAGTGCTGCCCGCTCGAACTCGGCCGGGCTCTTGTAGCCCAGCACCGAGTGCCTGCGCTGCTGGTTGTAGAACACCTCGATGTAGTCGAACAAGAGCTCCTTGGCCGTGGCCGGGGTCTCGAAGCGCTCGCCCAGCTCGGCCTTCAACGTCGAGAACCAGCTCTCCATCGCCGCGTTGTCGTAGCAGTTGCCGCGGCGGCTCATGCTGCAGGTAATGCCGCGTGCCTTGAGGACCTTCCGGTAGTCCTCGGCGGCGTAGGTGCAGCCCTGGTCCGAATGGTGCAGCAGGCCGGTTCCAGGGCAACGCCGGCGCAGCGCCATGTCGAGAGCGCGGAGGGTGAGGTGCCGATCATTCACGGCGGAGAGTGCCCAGCCGACGACGAAGCGCGAGAACAGGTCCAGGACGACAGCCAGGAAGAGGCGACCGCCACTCGTCACGAGCAGCTCCGTGGTGTCGCTGACCCAGCGGAGATTGGGCGCGGCCGCTTCAAACTGCCGCGCCAGGAGGTTGGGGGCCACCGGCTGGTCATGCTCGCTCATCGTCGTGCAGCGATACCGTCGGCGCGCACGGGCCTCCAGCCCCTCGGCCTGCATCAGCCGCACGATGCGCTTGCGGCTCGTCCGCTCGCCTTGCGCCTGCAGCTCGGCATGGACGCGCGGGCTCCCATAGGTCTTCCTGCTGCGCTCGTGCGCCTCGCGGATTCCCGCTCGGTACAGCTCGATGATCCCGTCGTGGAGCAGGTGTGCCACCGCGCGGTTCTGGTAGCGGTCGTCCATAACTCCATTGGCCGCTGCATTGGAGTACGGCGGATCGAGCACAACCACGTCGAAGGTGCCGTCCGCGTAGGGAAGGGCGCGGAAGTCGTAGGCGGCCCCCGCGCAGGTAGCCACGTCGGACGGATGAAAGTCGTACACGCCGAGGTTCACCTGCCGCCAGAAGACTCCGTGACCGTAGGTCACGTCAGCGATCCTATCGCCCGGCCGCAGGTACATGGCGGCGACGCAGCGGATGAGGTCGTCGTTGTCCCCGACCACGGCGGAGTAGATCGGCGGCGACGACGAGGTCGCGCGGGGGTGCGCGGCGGGGCGGCCTTGGGCGGCTCGGATGCCACGAGGATCGAGCCAGTACACCACCCCGCCTCGGGACACCTTGCGGGAGCCGTTGCTGCTGAGGGCGCATCCTGAAACGTTACAGGATGGCTCGGCCTCGACCTCCTTGCGGATGGACGCCACGAAGGGGTGGGAGACGCGACACCGTCGCCCGATCTCCGCGTCGCTCCAGACTCGCCACTCGGGGTCGAGGAGCAGCTTGCGGACGGCCGCCCGCTTGTCGGCGTTGCTGCGCCGCAGGCCGTGTTCGGCGTTGGCCCCGACGGAGTAGAGGATGGCGTCGCGGCGGGTTCCTTCCCGAACCTCCGCCAAGATGCGCGTGAGGCGAGCCTTCCTGGCGGCCCCGACGCGATGGAACCCATCGGCCAGCCAGTGGACGCGCCCCTGGCGGAACACCACGACGGGCGGGAACACCGCGCCCGCCTTCATCTCGGCGGCGTACTCGTCGAGCACCCGCACGTCGATCACGACGCGGGACTGAGTGTCACGATCCGCGCGGATGCGGCTGAGGGGCAGCGGCTCGACCCGCGGCCCAGCCTCCCCCAGCTTGGTGATGGCCCGCATCCAGGTGGCAGGGTATCGCGCCCGCTTGGTGGAGACCATCCTGTTCCCCGCGGGCACAGGCTGTCCGGCCACGATCCCGGCGCTCCCGCCAGTCAGCGGGCGATGACACGCGGTCGAGGCGAGCGTCCCGACTGCGCGGGGAGAACTCCCGCGGAGCGGAGAAAGCTGCGTCCCGAGTGGCGTCAGCCGTCCCGACGACGAACGGATGGATCTGCCCGACGGGCCTGCGCCGGCGGGCGTCCAGTACGGGAAGGTGCCAGCACCGCGGGAAGGAAGAACGCGCCTGCGTTGCCACCCAAGGCGTGGGCGAGCGCTTCGCGGGTCGCGGCTAATTCACCGGCTCGACGGCCGTGAACTTCACGATTCAGGTGTCACCGCACACGCCTTGCTCCTCGGAGAACAGGTTCTTCGAGGGCACGAGGTTCGCGCCTCCTATCTTCACCTGATCGCCCTCCTTCAACTCGCCGACCTTGGTGTAGAGCGCCGTGCCCTTCTTGATCTCGTACAGGGTGCTCCCGAAGTACTCCAGCCCGCCATCGTTGGTCGCCTCGCCGAACGGAACCTGCACCTTGAACAAGACGTGACCACCGCCCTGCGGGGTCTTGATGTCTTTCACCGTGCCCAGCACATCCTTGAAGGCATGCCGCTTCGCCTTCGCTGCTTTGCGGTAGTCGTTGAACACGGCGCTCTTCTTGATCTGATTGGGAGCGGCCTTGTACTTCTCACAGAACTCACTTCGCTCGACGACGAACGGCAGCTCCCCCGCCGGTGGGGCTGCGGGCTTTGCCGCGCCCGTTTTGGCGGGCTCGTCTGCCTTCGTAGGGGGTTCTGCCGCCGGCGCGGCGGTGGTGCTGCCGCCGCCGCCCTTCTTCTTGTCCTCGTCCACCGTCCCGAGGGCGAAGACCGCGAACACCACCAGCGCCAGAACCGACAAGAGGTGCTTCTTCACTCCCGTCATGAGTCTCTGCTCCTTTCCCGCGCGAGCATCAACACGGCGAGGGCCCAGGCCACGCCCATCACGCATAGATCGAGGGGGTCGAACGACCCCGGTACGACATGGAGAAGCTGCCCGAACTCGAAGGCGAAGCCGAAGACCAGCACGCCGCCCAGCCAAGCCATGCGGACGCGCGTGTTGATCGCGGCGTGAAAGTAGGCCACTTCCCGCGGTGAAGTAGGCCAGGTGGAAGTTGCAGAGGGTTGAGGATCGGTGCCG
>JACRCY010000340.1 GCA_016218785.1 Deltaproteobacteria bacterium | reverse complement strand
GATCAACGCGAGAAGCAGATCCTCGTGGCGGTAAGAGACCTGAGAGCGCTGCGCTACCAGTAGCCTAACTCCTCACCCCGCTTGGCATTCTCTGGAGCGGAAATCCCCCAGAACGGACCCCCGTTGGTGCGGAATGTAGGCAGCAATGGGTGGCCTCCAATCGTTTCCTGGTTGGCCCGTCGATTTCACTGCCTGCCACGCGTGCATCAGAGCGGGAGGAGTCGACGGAAGCCGGAGAAACCAGCCGCGGAGGGCGCGCCGGAAGAAACGCACGCACGCCTCGACGTCGGCCGGCGCGCCCACGAGGCTACCCGTGACCAGCGCCGAGTGCTGGGTGTCGTCCGAGACGAAGCCGGTGTGGCCCAGGAAGCGGAAGCGGTCCAGGCGGCCGAAGCGCCGGGCGATAGACCGGGCCGACATGCCCTCCGCCGGGAGGCCGAGCGCGTCGCCCAGGGCGGTGCCCACCAACGTGCCGGCGAGCCGGTCCTCCATCACGAGGGAGAGAACGACGGGGCCCGGCGCGGCATTCCGGCGCCGTGTCGGCGTGGCGCGGTGGCCGCGACTAGCCGGTGACGAGCTCGACCGGCGCCAGGGCCTGCCAGTCGAGGCGGCCGAGGCCCAGCTGCGCGGCGAGGGCCAGGTTCGCGGGCGGGGGGCCGGGGAACAGGCTCGTGGCCCACGCGTCGAGCGCCACCGGATCGGTGCCGGCGGCGACGGTGCGCACGGGCTTCACGTCGTCGAGGCTGCGCCCCTCGGGCCCGTGCTCCATGAGCACCCGCGAGGCGTCCACGATGGTCAGGGTGGGGCGCATGAGCGCGGCGAACTCGGCGATGGAGCGCTGCACGTCCGCGTGGAGCGTCATGCGCAGCCGGCCGGTGATGCCGAACCAGTTCTTGAGGCCGCAGGTGACCCCGGTCAGGGGGTGGTGCTTGGCGACCGGCACGTTGATCACCTTGGTCGCGATGACGAACGGCTCGAGGACGTCCCAGGTGCCGAGCCGCCTGGAGACGTAGACCGGGTGGTAGCGGCTGTCCTCGGGCGCGATGACCTCCGCGCCGGCGGCGCTCGCCGCGACGAGGATGCCGGAGCGCTCCAGCGCGGCGCGGGACCGCCGCACCGGGCAGTCGCTGACGTTCCCGCGCCGCGGGTTGGCGCCGCGGACGCGCCGCACGACCTCGGACACGACGTCGGGGTGCGTGTTCGCGCCGAGCGCGGCCGCGCGGTCCCAGCCGATGTTCGGCTTGATCACCACGACGTCCGCGGGGCCCACGAACTGCGACATGCCGCCCAGGCGCTCGACCGCGGCGCGGACGTTGCGCGCCGGGTCCGGGCCCCGGGCGATGACCATGCGCGGCGCGGCCGCCGGCAGCGCGACGCGGTGATCGGGGATGACCCGCACGGCGCCGCGGGCGAAGCGCAGGTTGCGGTCGTGGAGGAGCACGCCACCGACGCCCAGCACCCCGGCGCCGAGGAGGCCCCCCACGCCCACGACGACCCCCTTGATCACGCGGCGGCGGGTGCTCGAGCGGGGCGGTGTATCGTGACGGTCGGTGCTCACGAGCGCGAAGTATGGCGCGTTGGCCGCGGCGCTGCCAACCGCGGCAAACCGTCGGCGCCGAGTGGGTCGGGCCCGCCCTCGGGCTGGAGGTGGGCCCCGCGCTGGTCAAGGACAAGCACGGCTGGCACGCGGGCCTCGGCATCACGCCCTGGATCGGGTACACGCTCTTCGGCTACTACACGTGCACCGTGATCTTCGACAAGTCGCCCCACCTCCACGAGATCGGCCTCTACCTCAAGGCCCCGTTGCTCGGGATGAGCAGCGACAATCCCGGCTGGGCCCACGATGACGACTGGGACTAGCCGACGCCCCCCACGGAGGCGCCGCCGCGCGCCGCGATCTGCAATACTCGCAGGACCATGGCGCGGCGCTACCTGGTCGTCTCCGACCTGCACCTGTGTGACGTCGAGGACCACCCCGACGGGTGGAAGCGGTACAAGCGCCAGAGCTACGTCTTCGACGACGAGTTCGCCGCCCTGCTCGACGACTTCCTCGCGGCCGGCGGGGACGAGTTCACGCTGGTGCTCAACGGCGACATCTTCGACTTCGACCTGGTCTCGGCGGTCCCCGACGATCCCCCGTTCCCGGTGAGCCGCGCGGAGCGCCGCCGCGGGCTCGACGCCACCGCGGCGAAATCGCGGTGGAAGCTCGAGCGCGTGCTCGCGCACCACCCCCGCTTCGTCGCCGCGCTCGCGGAGTTCCTGGCGCGCGGCCACGAGGTGGTCTACGTCCTCGGCAACCACGATCGCGAAGTGCACTTCCCCGCGGTGCGCGCGGCGCTCGAGGCGGCGCTGCAGCGTGCCGGCGCGGCACCCGCCGCGGCGCCGCCCGGGTTCCGGCCCCGGTTCCGGATCGAAGAGTGGTTCTACTACGTCCCCGGCGAGCTCTACGCGGAGCACGGCCACCAGTACGACTACTACAGCTCGTTCCGCCACCTGCTCGCGCCGACGGTCGAGGTGGGCGGCGAGCAGGTGGTGGCCGTGCCCATGGGCAACCTCTCGAACCGCTACCTGCTCAGCCGCATGGGCTTCTTCAACCCCCACACGGGGGAGTACATCCTCAACATCTTCCGCTACCTGGCCCACTGGGTGCGCCACTATGCCTGGTCGCGACGCGGCCTCGTGGTCCCCTGGCTGTGGGGGAGCCTGGTCGTCATGGCCACGCTGCTCAACCTCAAGCGCAAGCTGCTGCCGACGCCGGCCACCCAGGTCGCGGGTCTCGCGGAGACCGCCCGACGATACGCGCTCCCCGCAGAGACCACCGCGGCGCTGTGGGGCCTGCAGCGCCCACCCATCACCGAGCGCTTCTTCCGCATCATCCGCGAGTTCTGGATCGACCGGCTGCTCATCGCGGTGCTGATGACGGGCGGCACCATCGCGCTGGCGCTGGTGCCCATCCCGCTCTGGATCAAGCTCATGGTGCCGCTCTCCAGCTTCCCGCTGCTGTACTTCATCTACGAGTGGCTGGCGCGGGGCGAGACCATCTTCTCGATCGAGAAGAAGCTCCCCGGGTATGCCCGCCAGATAGCCGCGCTGTTGCCGACGCAAGTCGTCACCTTCGGCCATACCCACGTGCCGCGCCTGATCCCCCTCGACGACGCCGTCGCCTTCGTGGACACCGGCACCTGGGCGCCGATCACCCGGCCGCGCGACGACACGCGGCTGGCACCGGGCTACCACAAGTACCTCGTCGTGGAGCCGGGCGGCGCACGCCCCTGCCTCAAGTTCGGCTGCTGGCACCGGACGGCCTGAGTCGCCGCCCTGGCCCGCCCTGGCCGAGTCTTGACACCCGCCGGGCGGGGGCTCGAAGCTGGGAGAGGCGCGCGGGCCAGCGCGCCGCGGGAGGTTCGACGATGCACGTTCGCCAGGGAGTCGTCGTCATCACGCTCGTCGCCGTGGCGGGAGGGGCCGGGTGCGGGGGCGGTGGCGGCGCGAGCTGCGAAGGCTGCGGGGAGTTCCGCGAGGTCATGGGCGCGTTCTGCGACGTCCTCGAGCGGTGCCCGATCAGCACCTACCCCATCGCCTACCGCAGCCGCGACGAATGCGAGGCGTCGCTCTACTGCGCCAGCGGCGCGACCGGCATGGAGTGCAGGGCGCGCAAGGGCGCGGGCCAGCCGTGCGCCGCGGCGGAGGAGTGCCAGCCCGATCTCTTCTGCGCCCTCACCGGCTCCGGCGCGGCCATGGCCTGCACCGCGGGCCCGGCCGGGCAGCCCTGCAACTACGGCTCCTCGTCGGCGTGCCCGGACGGGTTCTTCTGCGCCACCCGCGACGTCTGCGAGCCGCTGCGCACCCTGGGCGAGGACTGCAATGGCTCGTTCGAGCCGTGCGTGCCCGAGCTGTACTGCGACACCATCGACGGTTGCTCCGAGCGGCCGGGTGAGGGGCAGGAGTGCGACTACAACACCCCGTGCGCCCGCGGCTTCTACTGCGACACCAGCGCGTCCTACCCATACCACTGCGTGGCGCGCGTGGGCCCGGGCGCGCCCTGCTCCTCGTCGACCAGCAGCGGCGCGCAGTGCCTCGAGGAGTACCGCTGCGATTACGACAGCACTGTGGGGGACGACGTCTGCCTCCCGCTGCTCGGCATCGGGGAGTCGTGCTCGGGCAACGACGAGTGCCAGAGCGGGGTCTGCAACCAGTCGATCTGCCTGGTGACCGGCCAGTGCGTCATGCCATAGCGTCGCGGGGGCGCCGCCCTGACCAGCCCTACTGGCAGGCGCGCCGGCTCTCGCGGCTCGCGCCTGACAAGCTGGCACGGCCCGACCCCGTGATCGTGACCCCGGCGACACGCGGGTGTGAACCGGCGGTCTCGCGGCGCCCGCCGGACTCCTCGCGGGTTGGCGCATGTCCGCGTCACGCCACGTGATCGCGGCCGGCTGGCTTGCCCACGGGACTTGCACGGCGCTTGCATTGCCCCGGTTAGGCGTCGTGCGACGTCGCCCGCTCTGGGTGTCTCATCTCCGCGCCCGCGGGCAGGAGGATGTCATGCGTTCGTTCCTGGCAGCAGCGCTCGCTCTCTCGCTCGTCTGGGCGAGCAGCGCGTCGGCCCAGCCGGCCTACGGCGAAGACGACGATCCCGACGAGAACCCGAGCTACGGCGGCCCCGAGGCGGTCCCCACCCCGCCGCCCCCGCCAGCAGCCGCGCCGTCGGCAGCGGCGCCGCCGCTCCCGGCCGCGCCCGACGACCAGCAGACGTGGAACTACAACGGCCCACACGCGGTGAACGCGGCCTACGGCAGCGGCTTCTGCAACATCCGGGGCGTCCACTCGCACCCGTACCCGCCGTTCGACGACCACCTCTTCCAGGAGCAGGACGGCGGCTACAACTTCCTCGGCGATCCGGTCGACTTCGGGTACACGGGCGACGACCTCACCTGGTACAACGCGGTCCACCCCATCGCGATCGGCTGGGGCATCGGGTGGTGCTTCATGACCTGGGCGCACCACCACTTCTACCGGCCATGGGGTCCGTACTTCTCCGCGTGCGGCCCGTACTTCTGCTACTCGGGACCGTACGACGCGTACTACTGGCGGTGGCGCGGCTACTGGACGCCCTACTGGGGCGCGTACTACCCGCGTTTCTACCGCGGCGGGCTGTACTACCGGACGCGGCTCGCCGCGTCGCCGGGCCGCTGGGCCCACGTGGGCGCGCGGCACCCGGGCGGCCACCTGCGGCACCCGGGCGGCGCCCTGCGGCCGGGCGGCTACGCGCGCCCGCTGCCGGGTCACGCGCCGGGCGCCCTGCGCGGACACGCCTCGCCGTACTCGCGGCTGCCGCACGCCACCCCGGTGCGTCCCGGCATGAGGGTGGCGCCCGCACCGCACGCCAACCCCCGCATGGCGCCGCCCCGGGCGGCGCCGCCCTCGCGGGTCGGGCCCGCGCCGCGCACCTTCTCGCCGCCGCGGTCGCACGGTGCGCCGCACTTCTCGGCGCCGAAGAGCTTCGGCCCCTCGCGCAGCTCCAGCCCGTCGCGCAGCTCGGCGTCGTC
>JACRCY010000339.1 GCA_016218785.1 Deltaproteobacteria bacterium | reverse complement strand
GATCGTCCGCCCGGCCGGGCGGGTGGTGGTGGGCCGCCAGAGCATCACCTTCAAGGTAAAGGATCTGCCATGACCCCCCGCACGCTCGCCGCCTGCTGTGCCCTCGTCGCGCTCCTCTGCGGCGCGACCGCCGCGCTCGCCGGCGGCACCAAGTCGCTGCGCTACACCAGCTACCGCGAGTTCGACGACGCCGAGACCAAGGGCGTCCTGATCTCGTCCCTCGGCGAGCTGTCGGCCGGCTTCGCCAGCCGCAAGATCGACATGAAGGTGCCGTTCGTGCGCTCGTCGGTGACCGCCACCGACGGCACCATCTACCTCGGCACCGGCGATCAGGGCGAGATCTGGGCCTACGCCGGCAAGGCCGGGCTGCGCAAGATCGCCAAGATCGACACGCCGGTGATCTCCACGCTGGCGATCGGACCCGACGGCCAGCTCTACTGCGGCACCGTGGCCGACGGGCGCGTGCTCGCGGTCGACCCCAAGAGCGGCACCTGGAAGCAGGTGGCGCAGCTCGGCAAGAAGGGGGAGGGGCACGTCTGGGCGCTGGCCTGGGACCCGGGCCGCAAGGTCCTGTGGGCCGGCACCGGCCCGAAGGGCGAGCTCTACGCGATCGAGAACGGCGTGGCCAAGCAGGTCTGGTCCTCGACCGAGAAGCACCTCCTGTCGCTGCAGGTGGCCCACGACGGCTCGGGGGCGCTCTACGTCGGCTCGGGCGAGCGCGCCAACCTCTACCGGGTGGAGAAGGACGGCCGGTCGCGCGTGCTCCACGCCTTCGCCGCCGACGAGATCCACGCCATCTTCGAGAAGAACGGCTCGCTCTTCATCGCCGTCAACGAGTTCTCGGGCGGCGCCGCCCCCTTCGGCGGCGGCGGCACCCGCATCACCTTCGGGCCGTCGACGCCGTCGGTGCCGGCCAAGGCGCCGCTGCCGCGGATGGGCACGCGCGCCGGCAAGGGCGCCATCTACCGCTGGGACCCCGACGGCCGCATCGACCAGCTCTACGCCGCCCCCGACACCTGGCTGGCCGGCGTCCACGTCGAGGCCAACGGCGAGATCATGGCCGCGGCCGGCGGCAAGGGCAGCGTCTACCTCATCAAGACCGACCGCACCGTCTTCACCGCCTACGAGTTCCCGCAGCGGCAGGTCCTGGCGATGGAGCTGCGCGGCCCGGTGAAGCTGTTCGGCACCGGCGACGGAGGGTCCCTCCACCTCCTCGAGGCGGGTCCGGCCAGGCCCTCGGTCTTCACCGCCAAGGTCTTCGACGCCACCTTCCCGACGCGCTTCGGGGCGCTGCGCTGGAGCGGCGCCGGCAAGATCACCTTCGAGATCCGCACCGGCAACACGGCCAAGCCCGACAAGACCTGGAGCGGCTGGGGCAAGCTCGAGGGCGTGGTCGCCATGGGCGAGATCGGCACCGGCCGCATTCGCGCCGGTGACGTCCGCTACCTGCAGTGGCGCGTGAGCTTCGGCTCCGAGCGCGCCGTGCTCCGCCACCTCACCCTGTACTACCTGCAGCAGAACCAGCGCCCGCGCCTGACCGAGGTCACCATCGGCGACGCCGCCCCGGGCGCGGCCCCGGGGGGCTTCGGCGGGTTCGGCGGGTTCGGCGGCGCCCCGGCCGCGGCCGCGGCCCGCCCGCCCAAGTCGACGCTGGTCAAGATCCGCTGGAAGGTCGAGAACTCGGACGGCGACACGCTCAACTACAAGCTCTTCGTGCGCGAGGAGAAGGACCCGGTGTGGAAACCGCTCGGCGGCCCCGAGCCCATGATCGGCAAGGTCGAGTTCGACTGGCAGACCGAGGCGATCCCGGACGGGCACTACCTGGCCAAGGTGATCGTCAGCGACGAGCCGTCGAACCCCAAGGACCGCGCCATCACCAGCGAGCTCGTGTCGGCGGTCCCCTACCTGCTCGACCACCGCAAGCCCGAAGTCACCGGCCTCGAGGTGCGCTACCCGTTCCTGGCCGGGCGCGCCCGCGACAGCTACAGCGTGCTCACCGAGCTCGCCTACTCCATCGACGGCGGCGACTGGGTGCCCTTCTTCCCCTCCGACGGCATCTTCGACTCCACCGCCAAGACGTTCGCGGTCCGGTTGCCCGACAACCTGGCGCCAGGGCAGCACACGGTGGCCGTGCGCACCGCCGACGAGGCCCACAACGTGGGGGTGGCGCAGATCACGTTCCGGGTCGGCAAGTAGGACCGCCGCACCCGCCGAGCGTCCCCGCATCCTGGTTGGACCACAGCTGCGTCGCGCCGGTCGGCATCACGCGAGAATCGTGCAGGTTTGCTTCGATCGACGGTTGGGGTTGAATAACGCACCCTCCATTACGTACACTCCCACACGGCACGGGCTGAGGGGCCCGAGGAGGCAGCCTATGAATCGACTGGCGACTGGTTTCGTGGTGACGGCAAGCCTGGTAGCGCTGGTGGTGGCGGGCTGCGGCAGCGACGCCGCCCCGACGCGGCACGTGTCGGCGAAGCTCAAGCTGCGCGGCACCTACACCAGCAGCACGGGCAAGGTACTCAAGCCGCGCGCGGCGGACGTCATCAAGGCGCAGCTCAAGGGCCGCGCGGTCCTGCGCGCCGAGAAGTCGCCGGCGTGGGCCAAGCAGCTCGCCAAGAAGTTCACCCGCCTGGGCTCGGTCCCCGGCTCCACCGACCGGCTGCGCCAGATCAGCCGGGCCACGGGCCGCCACCCGCTCGACATCGTCTTCGACAACGACATCGCGGTCTTCGCCTACGACGACTTCAGCGGCGACTGGCTCGACGCGCAGTACCTCGACCCCGAGGACGGCTTCTACGACTTGGGCGTGCCGGAGGATTCGCCGGTGAGCCTGTGGTATGGAACCTACGACGACGCCCTCGGCTACGGCGAGGTGATCGCCCCCACGACGTACGGCTGGGACTACGAGCTCGCCCCCGACGACTACGACATTGACTTCGAGTACGACCCGTACCTGTGGGTCGACCCCGAGGAGTACCCCGTGGTCGACACCTACGCGGCCGGGACCGAGACGCAGGAGGGGTACTACCAGGTCGACTGGATCGGCGACGACGGCTCCCAGGGCACGGCGTGGTTCTACCTGCTGCCCGACGCCCCCGAGTACGGCTCGTACTACCTGCTCTGGGACGACAGCTCGTGCATGAACGGCACGCAGGTCTACATCTCCTTCGACTCGAGCGGCACGTACTGGAGCATCAACGGCCTCGACGCGCCGGTGAGCTTCAGCGGCGCCACCGGCCTGGCCGGCTACGTCGAGGGCGAGGGGCGCATGACGGTGGTTGGCGACGACGGCCTCACCTACTACGCCACCATCGGCCTCTCCTACTACGCGGCCTCCACCGACACGACCTGCTGGGATACGGCGCCCACCGTCGACTACATCCCCGAGGATCCGGTCGAGTGGTACGACGGCTGCGACTGGGACGGCACGTGCTGCCCGGCCGGCTGCGTGCCCGATGACTGGTACGGGATCTGCGTCATCGAGATCACCTACGACCCGTACACCGGTACCGGCGCGAGCTGCGACCTGGTGGACGTGGCGGACGGCATCTACACCGACTGGTGCGCCCCGGGCTGCGCGCTGTGGGACGACGGGTTCTGCTACGACGGAGATCCGGCGGTCGACCCGCTCGCCGACATCTGCATCTAGCCCCTGGCTCCCGCGCGCCGCGCCCCGAACCAGCTCGCCGACGTGGACCGACCGGTCCACGCCTGGTACCGCTTCGTCCTCTCGTTCCCGCCGCACCTGGTGCGCGACTACCTCGGCCGCTTCGGGGTGGGCGCCGGGGCCACCGTGCTCGATCCCTTCTGCGGCACCGGCACCACCCTGGTGGAGTGCAAGAAGCTGGGCTTTCAGAGCGTCGGCCTCGAGGGGAACCCCATGGCGCGGTTCGCCGCGGCGGTGAAGGTCGACTGGCGGCCCGCGCCGGCGGGGCTCCGGCAGCGGGCCGCGGCGGTGGCTGCGGCCGTGGCGCGGGCCGGGGAGCGGCCGGCCCGCACCCTGCCGGAGGAGGCGCGGGCGCTGCTGCTGCGGGGCTCGATCAGCCCGCGGCCGCTCGGGCGCACGCTGGCGCTCGCGGCGCGGCTCGCCCGCGTGGGGCCGAGATACCGGGACCACCTGCGGCTCGCGCTCGCCGCGGCCCAGCCGACCGAGATCGGCAACCTGCGGTTCGGGCCCGAGGTCGGAGTGGGGCCGGCCCGGCGGGACGCGCCCGTGGTCGAGGTGTGGCGGGCGCGCGTCGAGACCATGGCCGCCGACCTGGAGGCGGTCGCGGGCGGGCCGGACACGGCGGTCCCGGCCGCGGTCCTCGCGGCCGACGCCCGCGACGCCGACCGGCACCTGGGCCCCGAGTCGATCGACGCCGTCGTCACCTCGCCGCCGTACCCCAACGAGAAGGACTACACCCGCACCACGCGCCTGGAGTCGGTCGTGCTCGGCTTCCTGCGCACCCGCGCCGAGCTGCGGGCGCTCAAGCAGGGGCTGGTGCGCTCCAACACCCGCGGCGTCTACGCAGGCGACGACGATGATCGCTTCGTCGCCGACCACGTCGAGATCGGGCGCCTGGCCGCGGCCATCGAGGCGCGCCGGGTGGAGCTCCACAAGACCTCGGGCTTCGAGCGCCTCTACCCGCGCGTCACCCGGCTCTACTTCGGGGGCCTCTTCCGCCACCTCGCGGGGCTCAGGCGCGCGCTGCGGCCCGGGGCCCGCCTCGCCTACGTGGTGGGCGACCAGGGCTCGTTCCTGCGCGTGCTCATCCCCACGGGGCGGCTCCTCGCCGGCCTCGCCGACGGGCTCGGCTACGAGGTCCTGGGCCTCGACCTCTTCCGCCTGCGGCGGGCCACGGCGACGCGGACGGCGCTGCGGGAGGAGGTCGTGGTGCTGCGCTGGCCCGGCCCGGCGGGGCGCGGCCGGCGCTACTCCTTGGGCTCCTCCAGCCCCCAGCCGTCGTCGGCGCCGGCGGGGGCGCCGTAGCCGCCGTACCCGTACCCGAGCCGGTAGCCGTAGCCGTACGAGCGGTAGTAGCCGTACTGGAGCGAGCGCGGGTCGAGGTCGTTGATCACGCAGCCCACCACGCGCACCTGGCCGGTCTCGAGCTGCTGCACCGTGGCGCGCAACCCCCGCCGCGACGACTGGCGGAAGCGCGCCACCAGCACCGCGCCGTCGCAGTGGGCGCCGATGTGGACGGCGTCGGCCACCATGCCCACCGGCGCCGAGTCGAGGATCACCAGGTCGAACGCCTCGCGGAGCTGCCCGAGCAGGCGGCCGAAGTCCGGCAGCTCGAGCAGCCGGATCGGGTTCACCTTCTCCGGGAGGCTCCCGGCAGTGAGCAGCGAGACGTGCGGGCTGGTGGTCTCGCGCAGGCACTCGGTGAAGGGCTGCTCCTTCGTCAGGATCTCGAAGAGGCCGCCCGGGCGCGGCAGGCCGAAGGCCTTGTGCAGGCGCCCCCGGCGCAGGTCGGCGTCGACGACCACCACGCGGCGGCCGCGCCCGGCCACGGTCATGGCGAGGCTCAGCGCGAAGAGGGTCTTCCCCTCCCGCGGGTTGGCCGAGGCGACCATGAGCACGCGCGGCGGCGTCTTGAGGAAGAGCGAGTAGATGTTGGTCGCGACCGTCTGGCAGGCCTCGGCCACCGGCGAGGTGGGGTGGTGGACGATGAACTCGGAGCGGGCCCGCTCGATGGCGTCGGTCGGCGGGCCGCGGCACGGCTCGATGGTGGGCACGATGCCGAGGAGCGGCACCCCCACCGCCTGCTCCACGTCGTCGGGCGAGCGCACCGAGTCGTCGAGGAACTCGAGCGCCAGGGCCAGGCCCAGGCCGAGGAGCAGCCCGATCACGACGGCGAGCACCAGGTTGTTGCGCAGGTTGGGCTTGAAGTGGGCGCCCGGCGCCATGGCCGGCTCGAGCTTGCGCACGGTGCTCTGCTGCAACGGGCGCGTCAGCTCGGTCTCCTTCAGGCGCCGGGCGACGAGCGCGTAGACCTCCTTGCTGTGGTCCACCTCGCGCCGCAGGCGGTTGTACTCCACCTCCCGCTCGCGCAGCTTGAGCGACCGCTTCATCTCCTTGTCGATGGCTCCGGCGAGCGCGGCCTCCTGCCCCTGGTTGGCCCGGACCTTGATCTCGAGGCCGCCGTAGATCTGATCCAGCTCCTTGTTGAGATTTCGGTCGAGGGCGGCGAGCGCGGCGTCGGTCTCGATGACCTTGGGGTGCCCTTCCTTGTAGCGCGCCTTGAGGGCCGTGAGCTCCTTGTGCAACTCGGCGCGGCGGTGCTTGAGGTCGCCCAGGATCTGGCCGCCGCCGAGCAGGGCCGCGGCCACGGCGGGGTCCTGCGTCTTGCGCGCCTTGCGGGCCTCGTCGGCCTGGGCCCGCAGCGTGATCCCCTCGGCGCGCACCCGTGACAGCTCCTCGTTGAGGCGGAAGAGGTTGTTCGACAGGATGCGGTGGCTCTCCTCGAAGCTGGTGGCCAGGAGGTCGTTGCGCCGGTTGAACTCGTACAGCTCGCGTTCGGCGTGCTCGAGCTTCCGCCGCAGCTCGTCGGCCTGGGTGCCGAGGAACTTGACCGCGTCGAGCGTGGTGTGGGAGCGGCTCGACTGCATCTCGTCGACGTAGGCCTGGACCACCGCGTTGGCGATGCGCGCCGCGTGCTCGGGGCTGGCGTCGACGCAGCTGACGGTGACCACGCGGCTGTGCTTCTCGGCGCGGGCCGAGAGGCAGGAGAGGACCGCGTCCCCCGCGGCCTGCGCCGCCTCGTCCCCCTTGGCGCCGCCCGTGTAGCGCGCGTCCCTGTCGAGGCCCAGCGCGCCGGCGGCGCGCTGCGCCACGGCGCTCGACTGGATGAGCCGGAGCTGGGTGTTGTAGAACTTGTCCGAGTCGAGCGGCGCCTCGGATACGTCCTGGACCTTGTCCACCACCCGCGGGGCGGTCTCCTCGAGGATCATCGTCGCCGACGCCATGTACAGCTTGGTCTGGCGCAGCGTGACGAAGGTGGTGACCCCGAGCGACAGCGCGAGCGCCGCCAGGAGCATCCACTTGCGCCGCACCAGGATGAACCAGTACTGGTGCAGGGGCAGGGGCGTGGTTCGCTCCTCGCCCGTGGCCGGGCCGCGCTGCGCCTCGGGACTCACCGGACCTCCTCCCCCCGCAGACGGTCTGCGCCGCGTGCGGGACAACAGAGCGATCGTACCCGATCCCCAGGGCGGGGGCAAAGTCATTGGCCGGCGGGGGCTTGGGGACGCGGGGCGACCCGGCGGCGGGCGGCCGGGAGGCGTCGTGTCGTCGAATTGACCATGGATTGACGCTGCCGCTCGGTGTGATCCTGGAGCCCAGGCCAGGGACCGAGCCAGATGCGGGAGCGATCGCCCGAAGCCCGCAACGCGCGAGAGGCCGTCAGCCGGCTCCTCCTGGCCGCGATCGCGGCCGCGAGCACCTGCAGCGGGTGCTTCCTGCTCAGCCTCGCCGACTCCTCGCCCGACGTCACCGCGCCGCCTCAGGCCGAACCGCCGCCGGAACCGCGGAAGGAGCAACCTGTAGCGCGCCGCGGCAGCTTGGGCGAGCTGTGCCGCACTCGCACCGATATCCCGCCGTGCGACGCGGGCCTCACGTGCGTGCATGGCGAGTGTCTGCCGCGCGTGAGGCCCGCGGCGAGCGCCACCTACACCCACGACCGGGCGCGCGTGAAGGTGAGGCAAGTGGCCGTGAGGCCCACCGCTCAGCCATCCTCCACTCAGCCATCCTCCGCGCCAGCTTCGGTGCGGATCCTCGTCCCTCAATGGGACGCCGCCGCGCCCGCCTCCGCGGCCAAGCCGGCGGAGACCGGCGCCGTCGGCGAGCCGTGCGTGCGTGGCCTGCGTCCCGGCGACCGCCTCGGCTGCGCCCGGGGGCTGCAGTGCGTCGACGGACGGTG
>JACRCY010000338.1 GCA_016218785.1 Deltaproteobacteria bacterium | reverse complement strand
CTGAGGGGCCTAGGCTGGACGTCACTCGGAGCACGCTCCACGCCATCGTCGACTCGGTCGCGGCCCACTCTACTTCGCACGTGGGGTGGCGTCAAACAGGGAGCCGCCGTGGCCCGGCGACCAGCCCCCCGGCCTGCTGGGCGAAGATTTGCCCCATGCCGAGGCCCAAGCCCACGCCCTGGCCCAAGCCCCCCTCGCCGCGCCCACCACCGCCCCCCTGGCCCGCGTCGAGCATGGCCTTGCCCGCGGCGAGACGATGAGCCCCTTGGCCTGGTCGGGCCGGGCGATCATCATCTCGCTGATGCCGCGCCGGATGAACCCCTTCTCGGACATGCTCGCTCCCTTCGTCAGACCAGCGGCGGCCTGCACGCGGCGTGGGGCCAGCGCTGCAGCTCCTACCACTCGTCGGGCCGCTTCTGCCGCTTCTGCCGCTTCTGGCGCCGCTCCGCGTCCTCCTCGACGCTCTTCGCGCTGACGAAGCGGGACACGCCGTCGGGCCCGATCAGCCGCGCCTTGGCGCCGTCGCCGAGCAGCCAGATGAACCCCTCCGGCGTGACGGCGACGCGGTCCTCGTCGCCCAAGGGGCCGCCCATGCCCTGGTCGAGCAGAAAGCGGCGCTGCTGACGGCCGTCGGGCGAGACGATGACGAGCGCGTAGGCCTCGTCGAGGCCCAGCGGCTTCAGCTCGTCGCTCAAGAGCCTGCCGAGCACGTTGAGCCAGCCGTTCGTGGGTGCGCGCGGCCGGCCGTAGACGCTGTAGAGCTGCACCGGGGTCTCGTAGATGACCCGCCCCTGCCGGTCGAGCTTGGCCACCTTCTCGCAGTATTCGAGGTAGGTGTACCCGTCCCAGCCGATGGAAACCTGCATGCCGCTGGTATAGGGGTGGACGGGCTGGTTGCGCAGGTTCTCGATGTCGGTGTAGTCCTCGCCCGCGCGGGGCGGCCGGACGCCTGGCCACGGCTCCACCTCGCGGCCATCGGGGGTGAAGCGTCTGAAGCAGTTGTTCGCCAGCACGATGATGGTGCCGTCGGTGTCGACCGCGAACGCGTCGGCGCCCTCGAACTCGAGGAAGCCGGGAGCGCCCGGCTGTGCGGTGCCGCCGACCTTTCCCACCGTCGAGCCCTCGGCACAGGAGAGCACCAGCAGCGACCGCTTGCGCTTGTCGCCGACGATGAGGTGGCCGGTGGGGGTCAGGGCGAGCGTGGATTCGTCGTCGAGCTTCAGGTCCTTGCGCAGCCAGCGCAGCTTGAGCTGCGGATCGAGGGAGAACGGGACGCAGTCGGAGAAGCTGCCGGGCTCCGCGAGGCAGTAGAGGTTGCCCTGGCCGTCCACCACGACGTCCCTGAAGCTGTCCCACTCGAAGGGACGGTCGGCGGCGTCGTAGCAGATCCACCAGCGCGCCACGGTCTTGACCGGGTGGAAGCGCTGCCACAGCGCGTCGGGCAGGAACGAGTCGTTGTTGCAGAACTTGCAGGTGACGCCGCGGCTCGAGCCGTCCACCGGCAGCGAGGCGCCGCACGACGGGCATGGGAAGTTGACCGGCTTGGCTGCCTCCTTGGCCTCGAGGTTTCCCTCGGGCCCGGCGACCTGATCGAGATCCTCGCATGCGAGGATGGCGCTCGGCGGGACCTGCGGCGAGACACCCTCGGGCGCGTGCCGGAAGCTCAGGCGTGCGCCGCACTTGGTGCAGAAGCCGAAGCCGCGCGCCGCCAGCCCTTCGAGGTCCTCCTCGGGCACATCGGTCTTGCAGCCGACGCAGTAGGGGTCGATGCGGCCGTACTTGATCGTGAAGCCGTGGCTGAGGAGCGTGGTCGAGCGCCCCTCGCCGACGTCGAGCTGGGGGGCCTCCTTCAGCGCGTCCTCGAGCAGCAGTTTCCAGCCCTCGGGGCTCAGGGGCCGCATCTGGTTGCAGCTCGGGCACAGCAGCTGCGGGACCAGGGCATTGACAGCGAGCGGGTTGCCGCAGGCGCCGCACTTCCCCTGGATCTCGACCATCATCGGGATCTTGGCCATGGGGCCCAGCCTATCCGGGGGCCGGCGGGACGGTCAAGCAGTTCGCGGGCGCTGCGCTACGCTCGGCGCGGAGGTTGGCGGCATGGTATCCTCAAGGCACCGGTGCGTGGTGGCCGGGCGGGGCAATGGTTCCATGCGGCCGCTTGAGACCCTCGAGCAGATCCGCGAGGCGGTGCGGCCGATCCTCGAGCCGACGGGGGTCGCCTTCGCGGTCCTGTTCGGCTCGGCCGCCGCCGGCCGCGCCGGTGCCGCGAGCGACCTGGACATCGGCGTCGCCGGCAACGGGCCAGGGCTCCCGGTGTGCGACGCGCTCGATCTGGCCGTCACCCTCGAGCGCGTCCTCGGCCGGGAGGTCGACCTCGTTGATCTGGGCAGCGCCACGCCGCTGCTGCGGCGCGAGGCGGCGCGCGGGCGTCGTCTCTACGAGCGCATCCCGGGGACGTTTGCCGATTTCGTCGCCCGGGCGGTGCTGGAGTTCGACGATGTCCGGCCGCATCTCCTCCGCGGTGGGCGCGCGCTGCTGCGGGCAGGCCGGAGGGCGTCGTGACCCGCGAGGAGGTGGTCCTGGCCAAGGCGGCGCGAGTGCGGGCGCGCCTCGCCCGGGTTGGGGCCACCGTCGCCGCGGGCCGAGATCGGTTCGTCGCCGAGGAGGGACTCGTGGAGCAGGCGGCGTTCAACCTGTTCCTGGCCATGCAGGAGGCCATCGACCTCGGCAGCCACATCCTGGCGGACGAGGGCTGGGGCGCTCCGGACACGCTCGGCGAGATCTTCGACCTCCTGGCCGAGCGCGGCGTCATCGGCGCCGCCACGGCCACTGCCATGCGGCGAGGCACGCGGCTCCGCAACCTCATCGCCCACACCTACGGGGACCTCGACCCCGGGCGGCTGTTCGACTCGGCCCAGGCCGGTCTCGTCGAGATCGACGGCTTCCTCGTCGAGGTGGGAGCCTGGTTGGATCGCAGCCGCCTGCGCTGACGGCGGCGCGCGGGGTCGCCAATCGCGCGCCGCGCCGCTGCGGTGTGGCGACCGTCGGGCGGTCCAGTTCGAGCTGGCCCGTCAGACCTGGCCCCGGACCTCGGGCGGCGGCTAGAACCCCCCGACGAGCGCCGTGAAGGTGTCAAGCTCCGCCTGCGTGGCGGCCGCGACGAGCGCCACGCCCGCGGCGACGAGCAGGGGCAGCGTGGACAGAATGCCAGCCGTGCGGCGTGCCCCCACGAGCTCGATCATAGGCCCGGGCGGGGCGGGGCCACAAGGGCCACGGACTACAGCCCGGAGCCTACGGCCTCGTCACCTGCACCTTGAGCGGCGCGGCCCACGCCTTGTGCTCGGCGGTGTAGTAGAGGTACGTGGACGTCGCAGGTGCCGTGTAGACGCCGGGGACGTTGGCCACGAGGTCCACGGCGATCTCCTTTCGGCCTTGCGGCGGGAGTGAGCGGAAGTAGAAGATGATCTCGCGGGCGCGGGTCTCGTAGAAGTCGATGAGCTTCTTGTCCACCAGCTCCTTGAGCTGCCAGTTCTGGTAGGAGAGGCCGCCGGGGATACCGAGGCGGACCAGGGTCATGGGCAGCCCCTGATCGCTGGTGCTCTCGAGCTTCGTCGTGACCCGCACCGTCTCGCCCATCTTGACGGTGTTCTTGGCGATGGCGGTCTGGACCTTGAACGGCGCCGCCGGGCTCGAGGCCGGGTCGGCGGTGTAGTAGTCCACGGCGAGGGTGAAGGGGAGGGGCGACCCGCCCGCCATCCTCACCTCGACCTGGTTCGGGCCGGGCTTGAAGCTCGCGCCGAATCCGTCGATGACCAGCGGGTCCTCGCGCCCCTTCTCGTAGCGCAGCCGCCTCACCGCCTGGCCGTTCACGAGCACCGAGATCTCGCCGCCCGCCTGCATCTGCTTGCTCGCCAGGTCGTAGGCGGTGAGCGCCTTCAGGGCGAGGATGGTCGCCTGCGACGAGCCGAAGCCGCCGTGGCCGGAACGTGCCCCGGACAGCCAGGTGACCGCCTTGCGGATCTCGGCGTGGAAGCCCTTGGACGGCAGGAGCGCGAGGATCGCGAGGGAGGTCGTCTCCACGGCGAGCCCGAGCCCGCCCGAGCGGGTGATCGAGTGGGTGGTGCCCATGAAGCGGCCGTCCTGCTGCTGCATGCCGGCGAGCTTGCGCGCGAGCGCCGGCGCGTCGGCGTGCTTCGCGTTGAAGGCCGAGCGCGTGGCGAGCGCCACGACGTACGGGTCGTTGGAGGCGCGCGCGTTCTGCACCACCGCCCGCAACTCGTTCGCGCTCTCGGTCATGCCGGCCTCGGTGAGCGCGAAGACGATGTAGGCGTCGGTGACCTGCTGGTTGGCGCCGCCGAAGTGGTCGAGCGCCTTCGGGTTGCGGATGAAGCCGCCGCGGCCGTCGCGGCGCGAGTGGAGCCACTCGGCCGTGCGCTTCACCATGGTGCTGTCCACGGAGCCGTAGACCGCCTTCATGTCCGCGAACTCCATGAGGCCGTAGGCGGTGAGCGCCTCGTGTCCCGGGTCGCCGCCGAACCACTCGTAGCCGCGGTTGCGGCTCTCGAACGAGGTGATCTTGCGGTAGCCCGACTCGAGGAGGCGGTGCGAGCGCTCGAGGACGTCGGGCCTGGCGACGTTGCGGTCCTGCATGTAGCGCACGACCATGATGTTGGGGTAGTTCGCGGACGAGGCCTGCTCGAAGCAACCGTAGGGCTCGCGCAGGATGCTGTCGAGGCCCGTGAGCATCGTGGCCATGGGCGACGGGTAGAGGGTCACCCTGGCCGTGATCGAGCCCTCGGTGGCGCCCTTCAGGTCGAAGGTGCGCGCCACGCGGCCCGTCATGGTGCCGCTGAAGGACTCGTGGCGCGGGAAGCCGGTGGGTACGACCTTGAGCGTCCGCGTGAACTCGTCCTTGAGCCCCTGCGCCTGCGCCGCGAAGGAGACGTCAACCTTCTCGGTGCCCTTGCCCACCTCGAGCTGGTGGAACTGGGTCACGCCCGTACCGGAGGCGAGCTTCACGTCGCCCGACGGCGGCGCCTCGAGGGCTTTCAGCGTCGGGCCGAAGGTGGCCCGCACGCCGACCGGCAGCTCCTGCTGCTGCTCGTTCTTGAGCGTCAGGGGCAGGTCGAGGCGGTCGCCGGTCGACACCTCGAGCGGCAGCTTCACCTCCATGAAGAAGGGGAGCTTGGACTTGATGACCGTCTCGTTGCGGCCGGCGAGACCGCCCGACGAGATCCCTTCGGTGGTGACGCGGAACGAGGTGATGGCGTCCGAGGCGAAGAAGCTGACCTTGGTCTTGCCGCTCTGGTCGGTCTTCACCGACGGGTTCCAGTAGATCGTCTCGCGGAAGTCGGTGCGCGGGCCGTCGTAGCCCGGCGTGTAGGCGGGCACCGGGAAGACCCGGACCTTGGCCCACTCGAGCGCCGGCTTCGGGGTGCCGGCAGCGGCGGCCCAGTCCTTGTCGGCGGGCTCCTGCTCCCGCTTCTTCTCCTCGTTCTTGCCGAGGACGTCGGCGAGGTTGTCGCGGGCGCGTGCCTGGTCCTGGCGAAGGATGCCGAGGATGCCCTTCCGCCCCGCCTCGGCCCGAGCGGCCTCACGCGCGGGCGCGCGACGCGCCCCGCGTGCCTCGACGCCCGCGGGCTCGCGGGCCGCTCGCGCGGCGGCCACGGGCTGGTCGGCCT
>JACRCY010000344.1 GCA_016218785.1 Deltaproteobacteria bacterium | reverse complement strand
GCTGCGGCGGCGCCGCGGCCCGCGCCAGCGCCGCAGGCCGTGCGGCGGCCACCGGCCGCGCGGGTGCCGCGGGCGCCGGTCGGGCGGGCATCGGCTGACGCGTCGGGGCGACGGGGCGCGCCACCGCGGTCTGGCGCACGGGGACGACCGGACGGACGGGTACCGCGGGCTGCACGACCTTGGCTGCGGCGCGACCGCCGCGGCCGGCCTTGGCCGAGCGTCCAGGATGGGTCACCGTCGGCTGCATGGCGCTGCGCGGGTTGGCCAGGATGGCGGCGCGGCGGCCCTGACTCCCTAGTTGCTTCGCGGCCTTGCGCTTGGCCTTGATGAGCTGGCCCTCGGACAGGTCCTTGCGGTTGTGCACCAGGATGCGGCGCTCGTCCCGGAAGGTCAGCTCGACCTTGTCGTCCGAGAGGATCTCGCTGACGAAGCCGACGCCGAACTTGGGATGGTCGACGACGTCGCTCTCCTCGTACGTCTCCCGGAAGCTGTAGGGACGGGGAGGCACCCGGGCCTCACCGAAAAACTCCTCCCAGGTCGGCTTCTTGAGCTGCTGTCGGCGCCTGACGGCGAGGGGCTCTGGCGGCTCCTCGTCGAGCTCTCCGCGCGGCTTGCGGAAGGAGTGGACGTCGCCGCACGGGTTGCATTGGACCCGACGGATCTCGTCCTCGTACTTGGTGATCACGACGTGGGTCGTGTCGGCCCGACACTTGGGGCAGTAGGCTTCGATGTCCGAGCCGACCTCGTCGACGTCCTCGTCAAACATGAGATCCATCGATAACCCGTCCCGCGACCAGGAGGCCTATCGAGTAAGGCTCCTAACACAAGTGAGGAGCGCAAGCAAACAAAAAAGATACCGGAAATGGTGTTATCCTCCCGTTGACTCGCGCACTTTGAGACCGACGGCATCTCAACGCGCGGGCCACACGCCCCCGATGCAAGGACTTTCGTCCAGGGTCGGACTTGGAGAAAACATGAGCGATGACGAGAAGATAAGCGCAATTCTGAGGTCGATGAAGCGCATCGCGGTGGTCGGCCTCTCGCGCAATCCGGACCGGCCCTCTCACGACGTGGCCCGGTACCTCCAGCACGCGGGTTTCGAGATAGTCCCTGTCAACCCCGCGGAGTCCGGAGAGATCCTCGGCCAGGCCGTCTACCGGGACCTGGCCTCCGTTCCTGGCGACATCGATGTGGTGGACGTATTCCGACGTCCTGACGCGGTCTTGCCCATTGCGGAAGACGTCGTGCGCCGAGGGGGGGTCAGGGCATTCTGGATGCAGCTGGGAATCAGCAGTCCCCCGGCCCGCGCCCTCCTCGAGCGCCACGGCATCTCGGTGGTCGAGGACCGCTGCCTCAAGGTCGAGCACCAGCGCAGCCGCTGACATGGGAACCCTCTGAGGGTTCCCACGCGACTGGCCGCCTGCATAAAGACAAACGAATCCAGCACGATCCGGCTGACGGCACAGCGCGCCGGCCTTGCGGCGGGACGGCGGATGAGATAGAAACGTCACCACGGTCGGGGTGCGCACGCCTGGCCGAGGCGCCGTCGTGCTCGAGCTGAAACGGTTTCCCTTCTCGCCGCTCTACCTGGCCTTCCCGGCCATCATGGCCGCGGCCGTGTTCCTTGCCTACTCCGGCTTCCGGTTCTCGGCCATGCTCGCTCGCCAGGCCGAGGACAACGCCAAGCGCACCACCCGCGAGCTGGTGATCGAGAAGGTGGAGCGCATCGAGCAGCGCATCCTGGACAGCGACAAGACGCTCTTCTACCTGGTCGACCTCGACAACCTCAAGGACTTCCGCAAGGAGTGGCGCAAGATCGTCTCGCTGTCCCCGGCCATCGACTGGGCCGCGGTGCTGGACGATCAGGAGAACGTCGTCCAGCTGGCCGCCAAGGACCCGCACGCCGAGCCCGAGGCCAAGCGGATCCTGGTGACCCAGCTCCTGCCCGCGATGCTGGGGGAGGGGTTGAAGTCGCTGCCGCCCAACGCCCACAAGCACCTGCACAAGGAGTTCAAGGAGGGCGGGTACTACCTGGTCTCCTACATCAAGAAGGAGCACGGCGGTCGCTACTTCACCCTCGCCCTCAAGGTGAGGATGCAGGACTACGTCATCTCCGAGCTGTTCCCCGACCTGTTCAACGACGTGGACGATCCCTACCGCTACTCGGTGGTCGACCATCACGACCGCATCGTGTTCGGCC
Organism: Deltaproteobacteria bacterium; assembly: GCA_016218785.1. Taxonomy (GTDB): domain Bacteria; phylum Myxococcota_A; class Polyangia; order JACRCY01; family JACRCY01; genus JACRCY01. Next base: position 4,765 of record JACRCY010000344.1, on the reverse strand, counting down.
AGCCGCTGCTCGATCCGAGCCGCTTCGTCTACGAGAGCCGCTTCCCGACGACCCTCTACATGTGGCGGCTGCAGGCCGCGCCGCGGGGCATCCTGAGCCTGCGCAAGCAGGTGCGGGAGCGCCGCTACGCCGAGGTGGCGCTCATCGGCATCACCCTCGCGGTCGTCCTCGGCGGCCTGCTGATCATGCTGGCGGCCGTGCGCAAGGAGCGGCGTCTCAACGAGCTGAAGAGCGACTTCATCTCCAACGTCAGCCACGAGCTGAAGACGCCGCTGTCGCTCATTCGCATGTTCGGCGAGCTGATCGCCATGGGCAAGCTCAAGAACCCCGAGACCTCGCGCGAGTACGCCGACATCATCACGCGCGAGAGCGAGCGCCTCGCCCGGCTCATCGACAACGTGCTCGACTTCGCGCGCATGGAGCGGGGCAAGGTGGCCTACGACTTCAAGCCGGACGCCGACCTCGCGGAGGTCGTGGAGCGGGCGCTCGAGGTCTACCGCTACCGCCTCGACCGCGAGGGGTTCAAGCTCACCGTCGAGATCGAGCCCGACCTGCCGCTGGTGAGCCTCGACGAGAACGCCATGACCCTGGTCGTCCTCAACCGCGTGGACAACGCCATGAAGTACGGCAAGGAGGGGAAGGAGGGCGGGGAGGTGACCGTGCGGGTGCGACGGGAGGGGGCCTGCCTGGCGCTGTCGGTGCAGGACAACGGGCCCGGCATCCGTCCCGAGGAGCAGCGCAAGGTCTTCGAGCGCTTCTACCGCGCCAAGCAGGCACGTGGTCGGCCGATCCGCGGGAGCGGAATCGGGCTATCATTGGTCCGCCACATCGCGGAGGCGCATGGCGGCAAGGTGACGCTCCTGAGTGAAGACAACCGCGGTTGCACCTTCACGGTGATCGTGCCCGTGAAGGCGCCCCCCGAGGCCGCCGCGCCCGAGGCGGCGTGATCACGACCTCATGACCCGGACGCCATGACCCAGCCCCCCGGACAGCCCAAGAAGAAGGTCCTGGTGATCGAGGACGAGCCCGACATCGTGCGCGGGCTGAAGGACGCGCTCGAGTTCGAGGACTACGACGTCTTCGCCGCCTTCGAGGGCAAGGACGGCGTGCGGCTCGCCAGGGAGCGGAGCCCGGACCTCGTGATCCTCGACCTGATGCTCCCCGACGTGAACGGCTACCAGGTGTGCGTCGAGATCCGCGGGTTCAACTCGGTGGTGCCGATCATCATCCTCACGGCGCGCGGGCAGGAGTCGGACAAGATCCGCGGCCTCGAGGCCGGGGCCGACGACTACGTGACCAAGCCCTTCTCGGTGGGGGAGCTGCTGGCGCGCATCCGCGCGATCTTCCGCCGCATGAGCCGCACCCCGGCCGGCGGCGAGACGCTCCGCATCGGCGAGGCCACCATCGACGTCAAGAAGCAGACCGTCACCATCGGCCGCAAGCGCCAGCCGCTGACCTTCTACGAGGTCGAGCTGCTCAAGCTGCTCTACGAGCGGGCCGAGCAGCCCGTGTCGCGCGACGAGATCCTCGACAAGATCTGGGGGGTCGAGGCCTACCCGACCAACCGCACCGTCGACAACTTCATCGTCAAGCTGCGGCGCAAGCTGGAGGACGACACGAAGAAGCCGACGCACATCCTGACGGTGTACGGGTACGGCTACAAGCTGGTGCCGTAGAGGCCGTCGAAGGTTGGATGTTCAACCTCCAACCTTCGACCCTGGACGTTCAAGCGCGGCGGCGCGCGACGAAGAGGGCGGCGACGAGGGCGAGGAGGAGCAGCAGGCCCCCGCCCGGAGTCGCGCGGCCGGCGCTGGCGGCGCAGCCGTCCGCGCCCGAGGTGTCGACTCGCGAGCACGAGCCCGGGTCCTGGGCCACGGGGTAGATGCCGCAGATCCCGTCCACGTCGTCCTGCGACAGGCTGCGCTTCGAGGTGTCGAGCGCCTGCGCGTAGTTGAACATGGTCGCGTCGGTGACCTCGGTGGAGAGCACGTCGGAGCAGCGCGGGATCCGCTGCCCGTGGTCGTCGAGCGGGATGCAGTCGTCCTCGGTCTGGCAGGCGAGGTTGTTGGCCTTGCACCGGCCGCCGGCCTCGCACGGGTTCCAGCCGTCGTAGCAGGTGTGGTCGAGGCCGAGCAGGTGGCCCAGCTCGTGGGTGAGGGTGTTCTGGATGTCCGCGACCGTCTTGCTGCCGGAGCCGGGAGGGCGCGTGCCGTCCACGGTGAAGGCGAAGTCGACGTTGTTCAGCTCGACGTCGGAGTCGAGGATCTGGCCGTTGTGCGGATCGCCGGGCTTGTCGATGTAGAAGACCGTGGTAAGCGCCGTGGCGCTGGAGTCGTAGCACGGCTCGGTGGGGTCGGGCGGGCACCACGAGTCCCGGCGGAACACGATGAAGTTCTTGCCGACGGGGCGCTCCATCGTGGCGTCGCCACCGGCCTCGGGGGGGTCGATCTTCAGCGTGAAGTACGAGCAGCCGGTCGAGTTCCACGTGGAGACCGAGTCGTGGATGGCCGCGGAGACCTCGTCGCTGGACACGTCGGGCGTGTACGCGGAGTCGGGGATCAGATAGGCGCAGCTCCCGCGCCACGCGAGGGGCGAGTTGTCCTTGGACGTGTGGCTGCGGACGTAGGCCCGGGCGGAGGCGGCGGCGACGAGCGCCCCGAGGCCCGCGACCAGCACCGTGACGGCGAGGCGGCGCCTCATGGTTGCACCGGGGGCCGCACCGCGGCCGGCCGGCGCGCCGCGACGAGCGACCGGATCTCGCGCTCCACCTCGCGCAAGGGGCGCACGGCGGGGGGCGTGGCGACCCGGCGCAGACGGCCGCTGCCCGTCGGCGTCACCAGCCTGAGGCCGGCGCCGCCGGCCGCGGGGAGCACGCGGGCCCCGCGCCGGTCGCGCAACACGGCGAGCTTGCCCTGCGCCATGCCCACGACCGTCAGGCGGGCGCCGCGGCGCGCCTCGTGTCGGCGGAGGAAGAGGATCGACTCCTCACCGGCGGCGAGGCTGACCTCGCCCGCCACCCGCAGGCCCACGCCGCCGACCGATCCGCCCAGGCGCGTGACCACCAGCGAGTGCCCGACCCGGGCGTCCCCCTTGTAGACCTCGTCGACGGCGACCGTGACCTCGGTGTAGATCCGTCGCCGGCTCGAGTCCCACCGGGAGACCTCGCCCACCACCCGGCCGCGCAGCACCAGGTCGGCCGCGGCCGTGAGCTCCGGGAGGTCGACACGGAGCGCGACCGTCCCGCGGGCGGGGGAGGCGAGAGCCAGCACGCCGAGGAGGGCCAGGAGAACGCAGGGGGCGCGACCGGGCATGCTTGGACGATAGCCGGTGCGGGTACGGCAGGTCAACGTCACCCCGATGCCACCGTCACCATGCGACCCGGCCGGGGTACTGTGCCACCTGCCGGTCGGGAGTCACGATGACCAGACCGCCGACGATCGCTTGACTCACCAGCATCCGATCGAAGGGGTCGCGGTGAAGCGCCGGCAGACGCCGGACGTTCAGCGCCGCGTCCTCGTCGAGCGGGAGCGACTCGAGGTGGTGGCGCTCGCGCTCCCGGGGGACCAGCGTCTCGGGGTCGGTCGGCAGTGGCAGCCTCCCGAGCGCATGCTTCACGACGATCTCCCAGGCCGACACGACGCTGAGGTAGACCTCGTTCCCCGGATCGACCACGAGGGAACGCGCCCGCCGCGAGAGGTGGGGGTCACCGGAGATGACCCACAGGAACGTGCAGGTGTCGAGCAGCAGCTTCACTGGTCCCGGCCCTCGAACGCCGCGAGCAGGTCGTCGGGCAGCGGCCGGAAGAACGAGCGCGGGACCTTGATTCGCCCTCTGGCCAGGCCGATGGGCCGCGGCTCCTGCTGCCGGGGCGGGAGCGGACGGATCTCGGCCACCGGGACGTTCCGCTTGCAGAGGAGGATCGTCTCGCCGTGGGCGATCCGGGCCAGGTAGCGGGAGAGGTGGGTCTTGGCCTCGTGCACGTTGAGTCGAACCATGGTTCTATTGTTGACTAGATAGTTAGTTCAGTCAAGGTCGTTCCCCGCTCCGGGGTGCGGAGGCGCATCCAGCCCCGGGCGGAACCGCGGCCTGGAGGGCGACGGAGGGGGGCTACCCGGCGTGCTTCAGGATGAGCTTGCCGACGCGGGGCATGGCCGCCATGGTGTGCTTCTTCCCCGTGGGGCGGAGCTTCTCGTAGGCCTTCTTGATGGTGCCGTGCCTGGTGCGGGCCGCGCGGCCGTCCGTGATCTGGAGCAGCGCCTCGGCGATGTCGGCGGCGTGGCCGGCGATGTAGGCATCGACGGGTTGTCGGGCCTCCTTCGCGGCCTGGTAGAAGGGGTCGACCTTGTCGGCGAACTCGTCGAGCAGGTCGTCGATGGTGTGGGGGATCATCCCCGGCTTGAGCGCCTTGACCGTGGCGAAGGCGGCCTTGACCGCCAGGCCCGAGAAGCCGCTCTTCGACGCGACCTCCTCGTCGAGGAGCCTGGCGCAGTCGGCGATGACCTCCTTGCGCTTCTCCGCGGCCGTCAGGATCTCCTTGAGCGCTGCCATGGTGCCTCCGTGTGGTGGCGAGCGGGACGCAACATCTTGGAGGCGCGAGTGCCCTCCGTCAAGGTCCGGGCGGCCACCATAACTCCGCGCTAAGGCGCCCGCCGACCCGGTCGGCGCGGGGCCGCCGGGGCGGACGCTCGCGCAAGCACGCGATTCACCTGGCCCGTGCATCCGCACTGCCTCCCCTCGGCGCCCGAGAGGCGCTCGAATAACTCCG
>JACRCY010000345.1 GCA_016218785.1 Deltaproteobacteria bacterium | reverse complement strand
TGCCGCGCCACACTGGCCGCTGGGAGCGCACGCCGTTCGTCGGCTCCCTCCTCGAAATGGTCGCTACCCTCACGCAGATGTTGGGTTGGCATCTCGCCCCACGCTAGAATCCGGGGAGACACTTAGGATCCGCCGCACTAGTTCGCAACCGCTGAGACGACCGCCTGAGTCACAAGGAGAGCCCGATGAGCCTGCCCACCGAGATTACCGCCTGGCAGATGGACGCCCCCGAGGCGCCCCTGGTGAAGCGCACGCTGCCCGTCCCCAGCTTGGGGCCGGGGGACGTGCTCGTCGAGGTGGCCGGCTGCGGCCTGTGCCACACCGACCTCTCGTTCCTCTACGGCGGTGTCAAGGTCAAGAAGGCGCTGCCGCTGACGCTCGGCCACGAGTGCGCCGGCACCGTCGTCGGCGTGGGCGTCGGCGCCACGCTCGCGGTCGGGGCGAAAGTGGTGGTCCCGGCGGTGCTGCCGTGCGGCGAGTGCGACCTGTGCCGCTCTGGCCGCGGCACCGCCTGCCGCAAGCAGATCATGCCGGGCAACGACCTCGACGGCGGTTTCGCCAGCCACCTCGTGGTGCCCGGCCGTTACGTCTGCGCGGTCGAACCCGGCAGCTTCGAGCTGTGGGAGCTGGGCGTGGTCGCGGACGCGGTCTCGACGCCGTACCAGGCGGCCGAGCGCGCGCAGGTGGGCCCGGGCGACGTGGCGGTGGTCATCGGCGTCGGCGGCATCGGCACCTACGGGGTGCAGGTGTGCGCGGCGCGCGGGGCCAAGGTCGTCGCCGTCGACGTGGACGAGGACAAGCTCGAGCGCGTCAAGGCGTTCGGCGCGGCCGCCGTGGTCTCGGCGAAGGGCCTCGACGCGCGCGGCGTCAAGGACGGGGTCAAGGCTGCCGTCAAGGCGCTCGGCCTGCCGCCGCACGCGTGGAAGGTGTTCGAGATGTCGGGCACGGCTGCGGGCCAGACCACCGCCTACGAGCTGCTGACCTTCGCGGGCACCGTCGGCATGATCGGCTTCACCATGGACAAGATCCAGGTGCGCCTCGGCAACCTGATGGCCTTCGACGCCACGCTGTTCGGCAACTGGGGCTGCCTGCCGGAGCTCTACCCGCCCGCCATCAAGCTCGTGACCTCGGGGAAGGTTCAGATCCGGCCGTTCAGCAAGCGCTTCCCCCTCGCCGAGATCAACGACGTCATCGCCCGCGCCCGCCGCCACGAGATCAAGGAGCGGCCGGTGCTGGTGCCGTAGCCGGCGCGGACCACGTCGCCCGGAACTTGCACTCCGCGTCGCCGCGCGCGCGGCAGCCGAGGATCTCCGTACCGCCGCGCATGCTGTACAGCTCGATGCAGGCGTCGATCCACCCGGCCACGCGCAGGCAGTGCCCTTCGTGCGGGTGGCCGAAGTCGCGGACGAAGAGCTCGAAGTAGCCGGGGCGCTCGCCGGCGATCTCGACCCGGCCCGAGTCGTAGTAGAGACTCCACAGCTGGGGCGCAAAGGCGACGAGCTGCAGCGGGTCGCCGGTCTGGAGCAGGTGGGGAACCGCGACGCGCAGGTCCTTCAAGCCCCCGTAGCGCCCCATCTCCCGGCACAGCGCGAGGTCGCCGCCGTTGAGGACGGTGGCCGCGGCCTCGCACAGATGGATCCAGTGCTCGAACGGATACCACAGCGCGGCCTGGAGCCGCCGCTCGACGAGGTCGCGCTCCGCCCCGCTGAGCACCGCGAGCGTCCGCGCCATGCCGTCGGCGCCGTACCGGTCGACCAGGAACTGCTTGGTCGAGAGGAGCGCCGTCCCCTTCACGCGCACGCCGCCCATGGCAGATGCGCACCATTGTACCAGAGGTCAGGAGCACGCGCGAAGCACCCCGGCGCGGCTCCGCCCCCGCCCGCGCCCGCCGCGAGATGGCGACGCCGCGGCGCCGAGGGTACTATCGGCGGCGATGTCCCGGACGGCGACGGCGGCCCCCCCCACCCCGCTCGCAGCGGCGCTGCGCAAGACCACGTGGCGGTTGATCCCGTTCATGTTCCTGCTCTACGTGGTCGCCTACATCGACCGCGTCAACGTCGGCTTCGCGCAGCTCCAGATGAAGCAGGCGCTCCAGTTCTCGGACGCGGTCTACGGCTTCGGCGCCGGGCTGTTCTTCGTCACCTACTTCTTCTTCGAGCTGCCGAGCAACCTGCTGCTGCACCGCTTCGGCCCGCGGCGGTGGATGGCGCGCATCATGATCACCTGGGGAGCGCTCTCGACCGCGATGATGTTCGTCCGCGGCGAGTGGAGCTTCTACGCGCTGCGCCTGGCGCTGGGGGTGGCCGAGGCGGGCTTCTTCCCGGGGATGATCCTCTACCTCACCTACTGGTTCCCGCCGCGGGAGCGCGCCACCGCCGTGGCCCGCTTCATGACGGCCATCGGTCTGTCGCTGGTCGTGGGCGGACCGGTGTCGGGCGTCATCCTCGACGGGCTCCACGGGCGCTGGGGGTGGGCGGGGTGGCAGTGGCTCTTCCTCCTCGAGGGCCTGCCGTCGGTGGTGCTCGGGTTCGTGACCTTCGCCTTCCTCCCCGACCGCCCCGCCGACGTCCGCTGGTTGAGCGACGCCGAGAAGGCCGCCATCGACGAGGCGCTGCGCGCCGCGCCCGCCGCCGAGCCGCAGCACGACCGCCACACGCTGCGCGAGGCGCTCGCCGACGGCCGCGTGTGGCTGCTCGCGACCATCTACTTCGCCTTCGCCATGGGGCTCTACGGCCTCACGCTGTGGGTGCCGCAGATCCTCAAGGACGTGACCGGCGGCTCGGCGCTGCGGGTGGGGCTGCTCTCGGCCATCCCCTACGGGCTCGCCTCCGTCGTAATGGTGGCCTGGAGCCGCTCCACCGACCGCACCGGCGCGTACCGCCGCAACCTCATCGTCGCCACGCTGGTCGCGGCCGTGGCGCTCGGCGCCGCGGCGCTGCTCCTCGACGCCGGGCCGACGGCGACCCTCGTCGCCCTGAGCGTCGGGGTGGCCGGGCTCTTCGCCACGTTCGGGCCGTTCTGGGCGCTGCCGAGCGCGTTCCTGCGCGGCACCGCGGCGGCGGCCGGCATCGCGGTCATCAACTCGTGCGGCAACCTGGGCGGCTTCGCCAGCCCCTGGCTGGTAGGCCTCGTCAAGAAGCACACCGGCTCGTTCCGCGGCGGGATCCTGCTCCTCGCCGGCGCCCTCGGCGTGGCCGCCCTGCTGCTCGCCGTGGGCCTACGCCGCGAACGCGCCGGAGCGAAGTGATTCGGCTCGGGCGACGGTCCGAACGGAGCGAAGACGGCTGGCCGCGGCAGTGACGGTGGGCCTTCAGCCCACCCCGAGCGTGCCGTCGAGGTCCACGAGCGCCTCGGACAGCGGCACGATGTCGACTCCGCTCTCGTGCCAGCGCCGCGTGCCTGGGTGGAGCAACAGGGCGCGCGCGCGGGGGTAGTCCTTGAGAAAGCGCGCGAGCCCTTTCAAGTCCTCCCGCCGGATCCGGCTGCTCCGCTTCACTTCGATGGCCCACAACCCGGGCTCGCCGTAGAGGATGAAGTCCACCTCGTCGCCGTCCGGCGTGCGCCAGTAGTGAAGCGAGCAGCCGAGGCTGCGGTAGTCGTTCCAGGCGCGCAGGTGCTGGAGCACGAGCGTCTCGAGCGCCGGGCCGTCGGCCTCCTCGGGCGAGTCGAGCGGCCCGCGCGGCCGGATGGCGCGGAACACGCCGGCGTCGAAGAAGAAGAACTTCGGATGCTGCACGACCCGGCGCTTCGCGCGCCTGGTGAACGCGGGCAGGCGAATGGCGAGGAGGAGGTCCTCGAGGATGGCGAAGTAGCTCTCGGCCACCTTGGCCGCGATGCCGCTCTCGCGCGCGACAGACGCCATGTTGAGGACCGCCGCCTGCGAGAAGCTCGCGGCCTCCAGGAAGCGGCTGAAGGCCCCCAGGTTCCGCGTGAGCCCCTCCTGCAGCACCTCCTCGCGCAGGTAGGTGGAGGCATAAGAGGCGAGGTAGTCGCCCGGCGTCTCCGCGGTCCAGGCGAACGGCAGACCGCCGATCCGGGCCGCCCGCCGCAGGTCGAAGTCGGTGCCGAGCTCGGCGGCCGTGAGCGGGTGCAGGTGGCGGGTGAGCGCCCGCCCGGCGAGCAGGTTCACGCCCCCCTGGCGCAGCTTGCGGGCGCTGGAGCCGGTCAGGACGAACCGCAGGCCGCGCGACTCGATGAGCCGGTGCACCTCGTCGAGCAGCGCCGGGGCCCGCTGGACCTCGTCGATCACCACCCAGTCCCGATGCGCGGCCGGCACCAGCTCCCCGACGAGCGACGGGGTGGCGGTGAGGCGCGCGTAGAGCCGCGCATCGAGCAGGTCGAAGGTGATGGCGCCGGGGAGCCGGGCGCGAACCCAGGCGGTCTTCCCGGTCCCGCGAGGGCCGAACAGGAAGAAGCTCTGCCGCGTCGGGCCCTTGAACAATCGCGCATACATGACTCGTTTTTATATCACAAAACATACTTTTCGACGCGTAATTGTCAGACAACACCGAGGCGCCCGTCGCCACCGCGGCGGGGGGGGCGGCGCCCCGCGACGGGTCGGTCCTGGTCCACCCTCAGGTATCTCCTCCGGGTGTCACGGTTGGGCCGGTGGGACCACTCGTCGCGAGGATTGTGTCGTGGAGACCGCGGAGCCGGCCCGCGGGACACCATTGCCCGCCGCCGTTCGGCATGGACAATTGAGGACATGACACGAGCGGTGACGCCGAAGGGCAGAGTCTGATGGGGGCGAGGACCGCCGTGCTGGGGGAGCTGGCCCTCGCCGTCGCCGGATTGACGCTGGTCGCGCTCGCGCCGTCGGCCGGCGCCCAGCGCCCGCCGGACCAGGTGCTGCTCGAGTACGTCCATCGCCTGCCGCACCGCGATCCGCGCGGCCAGCCGCTGCCGTGGAGGCGGCTGCTGGTGCTGCACCGCGACGGCTACTTCGAGCTCTTGGGGCGGCAAGGCGAGCTCGAAGCGACTCGCCTCGGCGCCCTGGCGCAGCTCGTGGCGCGCGCGCAGCTGCAGCTCGGGCCGGCGGCGGCGTGCACCGAACCGACCGACGAGTTGTACCGGTTGACCACGACGCGCGGCACGCTCGAGTGGAAAGTGCCGTGCAGCGCGCCGCCCGATGCGACGGTCCGCGCGCTGCTCGAGGCCGTCCAGGCGGAGCTCACGGGAGCGCTGGATCAGCCGCCGATCACGGCCGAGCGGCGGCACGTCGGCGCCGACGGCGCTACGGTCTCCGCGATCGTCATCGAGAGCACCGGCGCCTGGCACCGCGGCGGCAAGCACGGCGTGCTGACCGCGGCGGAGCGGACGGAGCTCGGGCGCGCGATCGCGGCGGCGCGGTTCGCCGCGGCCGCCGACTGTGTCGACGATGGCCAGGCCCCGCCGCTGCAGCTCTGGGCGTGGCCCCGCGTCGCGCGCTACGGCGCCAACTGTGCGACGCGGCTCGACGCGGGATCGCAGCGGCTCGCGGCGCTGCTCGAACGACTCACGCGGCGGGACCAGCCCGTGCTCGCCGCCGTCGAGTGGCGTCGCGGACAGACGGACTTCGTCCCGCAGGCGATGCTGTTTGCCGACGGACAATTCGTGGTCCGCGACGTCGTCGGTCAGCTCGCGCCCGCGGACCTCGCCGGATGGAGGCAGGCGGTGGGAAAGGCGCGCCTGCGACTGGTGCCGGCCCAGGGCGGCGGCGGCGCCTGCATCAGCCCGCCGCCGACGGTCTTCCGCCTCCGCACGCCGCGAGGCGAGATTCGCCATCGCGCCTGCGAGAACCCGCCCCACCCGAGCGTGGAGCAGATCGAAGAGCGGCTCGCCGCCTTGCGCGGGCGCAGCCCGAAGCGGGAGCGACTGCTCGTGGTCGAGACGCGGCCGGGGTCGGGTCAGCGCCAGGAGATCGTGGTGTTCACCGACGGGACGCTGTGGGCCGAGGGCCGGCGCGGCACGGTTCATCCCTCCAACGTCGGTTCACTCGCCGGGCAGATCATGGCGGCGCGCCTGGTCGCCAAGGCACGAGCCGCGTGCGCCGCAACCGGCGGGACGCAACACCTGGTCGGGTCGCCGATCCAAGGCTACCTGGCGTGGAGCTCGCCCTGCGAGGAGGCCGACCCGTCGGTGGCTGGACTCGTGCAACGGGCGCTGGCGCTGCGAGCGGCCGCCTTCGCCGGCAGGTGAAGCGAGCTGGTGCGCCAGGGTCGCCCGTGCTCAGGTAGGATGCGACAGTGAACCACCAGTGCGAGCCCGCAACCCCGACCTGGAGATGTTCGTCCCGAAGCTAGCAAGGCTCGGGAAGAGGCTCGCGGCCGGCGATCGCAAGTCGCCGCGTCAGGTCACGGAGTTCCTCGCCGACGTCCGTCCGATCCTCCTGGCGGCGCCCGACGGCGAGGGCGCGTACGACGACATCGAGCGCGCGCTGCGGGAGAAGCGACCGGACGACGCCGTCGCCGCGCTCACGCGAGTCGCACCGTGGCCGTTGCTCGCGTGGCTGCGCCACCACTTCGGGCTGATTGGCGGCCTCATCGTCCTGATCGGCGGCGCGCCGGGCCTCTTCTGCCTGATAGCGGGCATCGACAGGATGACGGCGGCGGCCGCAAGCACCACGTGGAGCACTGCGCGCGGACGCATCATTTCCTCCAGCGTCGAATGCCGCGTCTCGACCACCAGCTCGGCGGGGTCGAGGGGCAGCTCCGGGCGCTCGCATACGGCGGTCTGGTACATAGCCGCGGTCAGCTACTCGTTCGACGTCCACGGGCGGCGGTTCGACGGTGATCGCGTGGCGTTCGGGGCTCGCCTCTCCGAGCCCGCCGCGCGCGCGACGGTCGCGCGGTATCCGGCAGGTGCGGAGGTCGCCGTGCGCTTCGATCCGCGCGACCCGACGCGCTCGGTGCTCGAGCCCGGCAGAAACGAGCACACGGCGACCTTGTTCTTCGGCGGACTCGCCTGGCTCGCCATCCTGGGGGTGACGCTCGGCGGCATGAGGTACTGGTACCTGCGCCACGGATCCTGAGCGCCGGGCCTCGGTCTCCGCGCATCGTCGTGCCGACGAGCGCGCCCGCGCGCGTCACACGGCAGCGGCGCGCGCGGCGATGGCACCACGAACGGGAGTGATGCCGTCGGTCCGTCGGGCTAGCCGACCTTCAGGCGCACGTCCACCGCCACCGGCGCCGTCCCCGCCGGGTAGGCGAACACGGGGTTCAGGTCCATCTCGGCGATGGCGGGGAAGTCGGCGCCGAGGCGCGCCACGCGCACGAGCACGTCCTCGAGCGCGGCGAGGTCCACCGGCGCCTCGCCGCGCACCCCCTCGAGCAGCGGGAAGCCCTTGATCTCGCGCATCATCGCGCGGGCCTCGGCCCGCCCGAGGGGCGCGAGCGCGAACGCGACGTCGCGCATGACCTCGACGAAGACGCCGCCGAGGCCGAACATGACGAGGGATCCGAGGCCGGGGCACGCCTTCACGCCGACGATCAACTCGCGCCCCTTGGGCCGCTGCTCCTGCACGACGAAGGTCGCCGCCGTGCCCGCGAAGCGGTCGCGCATGGCGGCGAAGGCCGCGTCGAGCGCCTTTCGGTCGGCGAGCCCGAGGGCCACGCCTCCCTCGTCGGACTTGTGCACGACCTCGGCCGAGTCGACTTTGAGGACGCACGGGAAGCCGACCGCCGCGGTGGCGGAGTCGAGGTCGGCGGCGCTCGCCACCTGCTGCAGCCGGGGCGCCGGGATGCCGTACGCGGCGAGCACGTCGAAGGCCTCGGCCTGGGAGAGGTAGCGGCCGGTGCCCAGGTGCGGGGCGAGGATCTGCGCGACGCGCGCGCGCGCCGTCACTAGCTCGGCGGCCACGTCGGGCGGCGCGTCCCACTGCCGCCGCCGGATCTCGCCGTAGTTGGCCATCGCGGCCAGCGCCCGGGCGCCGTCCTCGGCGAACTCGTAGACCGGGATGCCGGCGCCGCGCAGGTCGTCGATCAGCGCCTGGTACTTCTCGAAGGTCTCGATGACGATCACGGTGGGCTTATTCGAGGCGGCGATCGCCTCCTTGAGGCGCCTGGCGATGGCGGCCGTGTCGGTGAAGGGCGCGGTCACGAAGAAGACCAGCACCATGTCGACGGACTCCTCCCGGAGGAGCGTGTCGACGGCGGCGAAGTAGTGGTCGGCGTTGGCGGTGGCCACCACGTCGACGGGGTTGCCCAAGCTGGCCTCGGCGTAGAGGCTCTCCTTGAGGCGCTGCTTGCCCGCCGGCGACCAGGTGGCGAGAGTCAGGCCGCGGTCGACCGACTCGTCGACCGCCTGGATGCCGGGGCCGCCGGTGTTGGTGATCATGCCGATGCGGCGCCCGGGCGGGGGCTCCTGGCAGCCGAGCGCGATGGCCGCCCGGATCATGTCGTCCGTGTTGTAGTACTGGACCACGCCCGCCTTGCGGTACATGGCCCGGGCCATGGCCACCTGGTCGACGAGCGTCCCGGTGTGCGAGGCCACCGCGACCGACCCCTCGCGGGTGCGCCCCGCCTTGATCGCCAGGATCGGCTTGTGCGGGGTGATCTGCGCGGCCACCCGCACGAAGGCCGCCGGGTCCTTGAAGGACTCGGTCTGCATCATGATCACGCGCGTCCCCGGGTCCTGCCCGTAGTACTCGAGGATCTCGGGCATGGTGAGGTCGCTCTCGTTGCCGTAGCTGCAGTAGAGGCGGTGGCCGATGCCCACCTTGTAGAGGTGGAGCTTGAGCATCTCCCCCATGCCGCCCCCCTGGGCGACGATGGAGATGTTGCCCGGCCGCATGGGCACGAAGGTGAAGTTGGCGTAGGACGAGATCTCGGGGTCGGCGTTCTGGGCACCCTGCGAGTTGGGGCCGAAGATGCGCATGCCGTACTCGTGGGCCAGCGCCACCATCTCCTGCTCGCGCTTGATCCCCTCGGGCCCGACCTCCTTGAAGCCGGCCGAGTGGACGATGCAGAACTTCACCCCCTTCTTGCCGCAGTCCTCGATGACCTGGGGGATGAGCTTGGCCGCCACCGAGATGTTGACCAGGTCGATCGGGTCGTCTACGTCGAGGATCGACTTGAACGCCTTGAAGCAGCGGATGTGGCCGCCCTTCGGGTTGATGGGGAAGATCGGTCCCTTGTACCCGTGCTCCTGCAGGTTCCGGATGACGATGTAGCCGATCGAGTAGGGGTTGTTCGACGCGCCGATGACGCCGATCCCCCGGGGCCTGAAGAGTCCGTCAAGCATCGAGTCCCTCCTGAGCAGAGCTGGCAAGGCCATGGCGCGCGATGAGCGCCGCCCCGATCGCCCCCGCGAGCTGCGGGTGCGGCGGGACGACGACCGCGCGCCCCAGGCGTTCCTGAAGGAGCACCCCGACGGTGGGGTTGTGGGCGATGACGCCCCCCGTCAGCACGACCTCGCCCGGCAGCGGGTCCATCTCCACCACCCGCGCCACCACCGAGGCGAATGCGCCACGCACGATGGCGCCCACCGGCACGCCGCGCCGGAGGTGCGCCAGGATCTCGGTCTTGGCGAACACCGTGCAGAAGCTCGACAGCTGGACCGCCTCGGTGGCGCCGGCGGCGAGCGCATCGAGCGACCCCAGGGGCAGGTCGAGGCGCAGGGCGATCTCCTCGAGGAACGCCCCGGTGCCCGCGGCGCACTTGCGGTTCATGCGGAAGTGCAGGCGGCGCCCCGCCGCGTCGAGCCGGATGACCTTGTTGTCCTGGCCACCGATGTCGATCACCGTCAGCGCCCGGTGCAGGACGTGGTACACGCCCACGCCGTGACACTGGATCTCCGTGCGTCGGTCGTCGGCAAAGCTCACGTTGTCACGGCCGTAGCCGGTGGCCACCGTGCGGCCGAGCAGCCCCGGCGCCGCACCGGCCTGCCGCAGCGCCTCCTCCTGCCCGGCGAGCGCCGCGGCGCGGTAGTCGACGCCCGACGGCCGCACCGACCACCCCCGGAGCGAACCGGCGCCATCCACGAGCGCGACCTTGGTGGCGGAGGCCCCCAGGTCCACGCCGCAGTAGAGGGCGGCGGCGAGCGCGGCGATCGCGCCGGCGGGGTCGTCGGGCATCGGCTCACGCCCGGTCGTGCAGTTGCTCGAACAGCGCCTCGAGCTGCGTGCGCGTCTGCTCGTCGGAGTAGCAGCGCAGGTCGTTCAGGTCGCCCTGGATCACGACGTAGGGGATGCCGAGCTTCTTGGCCATGCGGCCCGGCAGCCCGTAGCGGTTGTTGGAGTTGTTCGGGCAGGTCATGGACTCGTGGTAGATGATGCCGTGGATGCCGTAGTCGCGGGCCATCGTCTCGAGGTACCGCTCCTTGTAGGCTTCCGCGCGCACGATGAACAGCTCGGTGTAGGCGCGCGCCATGCCGACGAAGGGGTCCTTCTCGGCGAGCGCCTCGAAGATCCAGCTGTTGCAGTAGGTCGAGGCCACCACGCACCCCTGCGCCGCGGCAAAGGTCTCGGCGTGCTCGCGCAGCTTGCCCCACACCGGCATGCCGTCCCAGTAGAAGCGCAGGCGTTCCCCCTCGACGGCCGCGACCCCGCCCTTGATGCGCTCCTCCAGCTCGGCGGCGAGGAGCTGGTAGTACTCCTCCGCCCGCGGATCGCCGCGCAGCACCACCGCCGGACCCATGTGGATGGTGCCGTCGAAGAAGGTGATGGGCGCGGGCCGGTGCGTCCCCGCGCGCAGCACCTGCTTCCACAGGAGCGTGCACCGGTACGACGAGGCGACCACCTCGCGGAGGCGGTCGAGGTCGAGCTTCTGGCCGGCGACCTCCTCGAGCTTCGGCACCAGCGCCCGGTACTGCGCGGTCAAGCCGGCGAGGTGGGCCGCGTCGACCTCGTTCACGCTGCGCGGCGTCTCGATGCCGACGATCGGCACCTGGTACTCGCGGGAGTAGAAGGCGAACCAGTCCTGCACGTCGCGGCACTGGTTGGTGTTGAAGGCGAGGAGGTCGGGCCGCGGCACGCCCTCCATGCCGAAGGCCTTGGTCAGCGGCGTCGTCTTCTTGAGCCACGCACCGACGTCGCTCGTCAGGTACGAGCAGATCGTCGGCGCGTAGCCGATGGCGTTGGCCTCGGGGATGTACTCGGTCGCCAGCCGCGAGGTGCCGAGGAGCGCGCCGTGGTTCTCGGGGAAGTACACGCGGAAGCCGAGCGCGCGGAGCAGCTCGGCGGGGCCGACGCTGCTGCACCACGCGACCCTGGCCGACCTCTGGCGGGCGGCCTCGTCCAGCTCCTTGAAGTAGGCCCCCATGAGGTCCTTCATGGGGCCGGCAGCCTTGATCTTCTTGATCGCCGCGGTCTTCGGTGCGTCGGCCATCTCAGCCCTCCGGCAGCCCCCGTGGGGCACCTGACTAGAACGCAGATCCGGCGGCGACGTCAAGTGCTGCGCACGCGAACGGCGGACAGGCGCCGAAGCCGGTAGCCGCGACGCACGCGGGCAGGTAGACTGCGCGGGAAGGCAACCACGGCACGGGAGATCCACGTGACGAACGAGCTCGAGTGGGGCGGCAATCCACGGCCTCTCAAGATCATGGACCTGACCCTGCGCGACGGCCACCAGTCGCTGTTCGCCACGCGCATGCGCACCGAGGACATGATCGCGGTGGCGGAGATGATGGACGAGGCCGGGTTCTGGGCCCTGGAGGTCTGGGGGGGGCGACCTTCGACGCCATGAGCCGCTTCCTGGGCGAGGATCCGTGGGAGCGTCCGCGCACCCTGCGCAAGCACGCGAAGAAGACGCCCTTCGCGATGCTGTTGCGGGGCCAGAACCTGGTGGGATACCGGAACTACGCGGACGACGTGGCCAAGGAGTTCGTAGACCTCGCCTGCGAGGTGGGGATCAACGTCTTCCGCACCTTCGACGCCTTGAACGACTTCCGCAACTTCGAGAGCGTCGTCGAGCGCATCAAGGCCAACCGGCAGCACTTCCAGGGAACGGTCTGCTACTCGCTCACCGAGCGCCGCATGGGCGGCCCGGTGTTCAACCTCGAGTACTACCTGGCCAAGGCGCGGCAGCTGGAGGCCATGGGCGCCGACAGCATCTGCCTCAAGGACATGGCCGGGATCATCGCGCCCTACGACGCCTACGCGCTGGTCAAGGCGCTGAAAGCACAGTGCCGGGTGCCCATCCACCTGCACAGCCACTACACCAGCGGCATGGCGTCGATGAGCATGCTCAAGGCCGCCGAGGCCGGCGTGGACATCATCGACTGCTGCCTGGCGCCGTTCGCCCTGCGCACCAGCCACCCGGCGGTGGAGCCGATCATCGTGGCCCTGGAGGGCACTCCCCGCGACACGGGTCTGTCGCTGAAGGCCATGCTCGCGATGGACGAAGAGCTGGAAAAGGTCGCGCCCAAGTACCGCGACAAGTGGCTGCCCCACCTGATGAGCGTCATCGACACCGGCGTGCTGGCCCACCAGGTCCCCGGCGGGATGATCAGCAACCTGGTCAGCCAGCTCAAGGAGGCCAACGCCCTGGACCGCCTGCCCGAGGTCTACGCCGAGGTGGCCGTGACCCGCCAGGAGATGGGCACGCCGCCGCTGGTCACGCCCACCAGCCAGATCGTGGGCGTGCAGTCGGTGCTCAACGTGCTGGTCGGCAAGTACAAGATGGTCACCAACGAGACCCGGGACCTGCTCTACGGGCTCTACGGCGCCACGCCGACCGAGCCCGATCCCGCCGTGCGCAAGAAGGCCCTGAAGCGGCACCCCCGCGGCAGCGAGCCCATCACCTGTCGCCCGGCCGACGTGCTCGAGCCCGAGCTGCACCTGGCGAAGGAGCGGGTCCAGGACGTCCCGGGGGCCGACAAGTTCGACGTGATGACCAGCGCCCTCTACGACATCACCGGCACGGAGTTCGTCCGCAAGAAGCACGGGCTGCTGCCGCAGCCGGTGGCGTCGGCGAAGTAGCCGGAAGGGTCAGCCGCGCGTCACGCGCGGCGTGAGCATCTGATAGTGGGGGCAGATGCTGGTGGGGTTCTGGTACACGGCGCCGGCGAAGGCGACGAGGTAGCGCCGGAGGTCCTGGAAGCGCACGACCTCGTCGAGGTAGCCGCGGATCGCCCCGTAGCGTGGCGTCGACTTCTCGCGGTACTCGGCCGCGAGCGCGTTCATGTTGTCGAGCACCGGCTGCAGGCTGTGGCCCGCGTCCTTCTCCTTGACCAACCGGCGGCCGAAACACGCCACGGCCGCGGTCTCGCCGTGCATGACCTGGACCTCGGCGGTCGGCGTGCCCAGCGTGAACACGTTATGGTCGTAGGCGGGCGGGCCGCCCAGCACGTAGTGCGCGGCGCCGTGGGCCTTGCGCACGACCACGCACGCCATCGGGGTATTGGCGTCCTGGATCGAGTAGATGAGCGCCTGCCCGAGCGCGAGGAGCTCGGCCTTCTCGGCGAGGTTGCCCACGTCGATGCCCGAGGTGTCCTGCAGCCACACCAGCGGGATGCGGTCGCGCGAGCACAGCGTCACGAACTCGTTCATCTTGATGAGACCCTGGCGGAACAGCTTGCCGCCAGGGCCCGGGTAGTCGGCGTACTCGGGGTAGCCCTGGCCCAGGAACCCCTGGCGGTTCGCGATCAGCCCGACGAGGAAGCCGTCGAGCTTGCAGAGGCCGCAGTAGACCTCGGGGCCGTAGCCGGCCCGGAACTCGAGGGCCTCGGAGCCGTCGACCAGGCGGGCGATCACCTCCTCGATCTTGTAGGTCTCGGTCTGATCGATGGGGACGATGCGCTCGAGTTCGCCCGGGGCGAAGGCCGGCTCGGCGGGGGGCGCCACGCGGAAGAAGGCCGGGTCGTAAGCCGGCAGCGTCTTCATGTACTCGCGGATGCCGTCGAGCACGCCCTCCTCGGTGTCGTACACCTGACGGATGAACCCGGTGGCGTCGTAGTGGATGTCCACCGCGCCGGGCGGCTTGGCCCGGAAGGCCCGCTGCGCCTTGATCACCACCTCGGCGGCCTCGTCGTCGAAGCCCGTCCCCTTCGGGCTCATGCCGCCGACGATGCCGGCGCCGCCGACCGCGAAGTTGCAGTCCTTGTGGGCGAACAGCACGGTCGGGCTGATGGCGTGGTAGCCGCCGCCCGCGGGGTTGGTGCCGTAGATGCCGACGAGGATGGGCACGCCGAGTTGGTTGAGCTGTGCGTGGCGGAAGAACGGCGCGCCGTGGCCCCGGCGGTTCGGGAACACCTCCTCCTGCTCGGTGAGCTTCACCCCCGAGCAGTTCAGGATCCAGATCAGCGGCACGTGCAGCCGCCGGGTCATGTCGGTGACGCGGAGGATGTTCTCGCTCTGCCCCTTGATCCAGGCGCCCGCGAGCACCTGGGGGTTCGAAGCGATGACCACCGCCCACTTGCCGCCGACCTTGGCGAGCCCGTCGATCACGCCGGTGGTGCCCTCGGCATTCAGGAGCGGGTCGTAGAGGGTGTGCAGCGGACACCAGGTCCCGGGATCGACGAGGTACTCGATCCGCTGCCAGCCGGTCATCTGCCCGCGCTGGTTCAGATCCTCTGCGGGCAGCCCCGCGGCCTTGACCCGCTCCACCTCGACGGCGATGCGCCGCTCGATCTCGCGGATCGCCAGGACCGACGCCTCCGAACGCTGGACCGCGCGCTCCTTGAGCGGCTTGCCTAAGGTCGGCATTCCGACGAAGTAGGACTTCATGGCTACCCGATGATCGCCAGCACCGTGTTGGTCTCGACCTCCTGCCCCGGCTGCACGCGGTACTCGGTCAGCAGGCCGTCGCAGGGCGCCGCCACTGGCATCTTCATCTTCAGCGCCTCGATCTCGATGATGGGCTCCTCCTCCTCCACCTGGGCCCCCACCTCGACCAGGAACCTGACGACTCGGCCCTTCAAGGGCGTACGCACCTCGGTAGCCATGCGGCGTCTCCTTTCACTCGTAGAGCGACAGCAGGTGGCGGCCGAGGATGATCTTCTGCACGTTGCTGGTGCCCTCGACGATCTGGAACGACTTCGCGTCGCGCAAGAGGCGCGCGACCGGGTACTCGAGCGAGAACCCGTAGGAGCCGAGGATCTTCATCGCGGTGTTGGCGGCGTGGACCGCCGCCTCGGCGGCGAAGTACTTGGCGCAGGAGATCTCCGGGCCGTTCTTGAGGTCCCCCTCGTCGCGGCTCACCGCGGCCTTGTACAGCAGCAGCTCGGCGGCCTGGTGCTCGACGTACATCTGCACCAGGTCGGCCTGCACCATCTGGAAGCTGGCGATGGGCTGATCGAACTGCTTGCGCTCCTTCGCGTAGGTGGCGGCCGCGTCGAGCGCGGCCTGGCCCACGGCCACGGCGCGCGCCGCGCAGGAGAGGCGGGTGCTCTCGAGCTGCGTCATGCAGATCTTGAAGCCGTCGCCCACCTGGCCGAGGACCGCGTCGTCGGGGACGAAGGCGTCCTCGAAGAAGATCTCGCCGGTGGGCGAGCAGTAGAGGCCGAACTTCTCCTCGATGGGGCGCGTGGTGATCCCCGGGTTCCCCTTGAGGTCCACGAGGAAGCAGGTCATCCCCTTGGCCTTCTTGGCCCGGTCGGTGCTCACGTAGGCGAGCACCATGTCGGCGACGTGGGCCTGGCTGATCCAGGTCTTCTGGCCGGAGAGCTTCCAGCCGCCGTCGACCTTGGTCGCGGTGCTCTTCATACCCGCGACGTCCGAGCCGGTGCCGGGCTCGGTCATGGCGAAGCCGCCCAGCAGCTTGCCGGCGACGAGCCCGGGGATGTACTTCTCCTTCTGCGCCTCGGTGCCGAAGGTCTGGATGGTGTACGCAGGGCCGTGCATCTGCATGTTGAACGGCAGCCCGTAGGAGGCCCAGACCTTGGCGATCTCCAGGGTCATCACCGCGGAGGCCAGCCAGCCCGCGCCGGTGCCGCCGTAGCGCTCGTCGATGATCGCGCCGAACATCCCCAGCTCGCCCATCTCCCGCACCAGCTCGGGGCGGAAGCGGTGCGCCTTCTCGTCCTCGGTCACCAGGGGGGCGAGGCGCGTTTGCGCGAACCTGCGCGCGCTGTCGCGCATCATCTGCTGCTCGTCGCTGAGCTTGAAGTCCATCGGTTGCTCCTCTGACGTGACTGTCGCCCTGGCTGCTCCCCCCGCCACGGCACCCAGAAAGGCGGCCCAACCTAACACAGGTCCGGAGAGGCTGACAACACGCGGCGCGCGGGTGGCACGACCGATCACCGGCCCCGTAGCACCGCCGCCGACACCCCATTTCCCCTTGAAACCGATCCGCTTTTCGTGCGAAGAGCGGGCTTGGTGCGGGTCAGGGCGGCGGGGGTGGCAACCCACGGCTTACGGGAGGCAAGGTCATGAGAGTTGGGGTCATCGGTTCAGGATCCATTGGGCCCGATCTGGCGTACGGCTTCGTGTCCGCGCTCGCCGGCACCGGGACCGTCTACCTGATGGACATCAAGCAGGAGGCGCTCGACGCGGGCGTCAAGCGGATCCAGGGGTACGTCGGCAAGGGCGTCGCCCGCGGGCGCCTGAGCCCGAAGGCCGCCGAGGGCATCCGCGCCGCGCTGAAAGCCACGCAGAAGCTGGAGGACCTGGCCGACTGCGACTACGTGCTCGAGGCGGCCACCGAGGACCTCAAGATCAAGAAGGTGATCCTCAAGAGCCTCGAGGCCGTGGTGCGGCCCGACTGCCTCATCGGCTTCGCCACCTCCGGCATCCCGCGCGTGCAGATCGCCGCCGAGGCCAGGCACCCCGACCGCTGCTTCGTGAACCACCCGTTCTTCCCGGCGTGGCGCTCGCTCCCCATCGAGGTGGTGCTGTCGCCCGACGCGCGCTTGGGCGCCCGCATGGTCGCGACGCTCGAGCAGCTCGGCAAGGTGCCGGTGATCACCGCGGACGTCGAGTGCTTCGCCGCGGACGACGTCTTCTGCAACTACATCAGCGAGGCGGCGCGGATCGCGGCCGAGGGCGTGGCGACGCCGGCCCAGGTCGACCGGATCGTCAACGACGCCATCGGCGGCGGCGGCCCGTTCAACGTCATGGACGGCACGCGCGGGAACCTGCTCACGGTCCACTGCCAGGAGCTGATGCGCGGCGCGCCCGGTGGCACCGCCTGGTTCGCGCCCCCGGCGATCCTGAAGGAACAGGCGGCCAAGGCCTGGCACGACCCGCAGCACCCGGGCGACCAGAGCTACCCGCCGGCGCTCGGCGCGAAGGTCCTCGACCGCATCCTCGCGGTGCTGCTCGGCCGCACCTACGCGGTCATCGAGAACAAGGTCTGCGACCCGGCGGACATGGATTGGCTGACCCGCAACGCCCTCGGCTTCACCGACGGCCTGGTGGAGGTCGGGGAGCGCCTCGGCGCTGCCAGGGTGGCCGAGCTGTGCCAGGCGTACGCGGCCGCGCACCCGGGCTTCCCGGTGCCGAAGTGCGTCGCGGAGAAGAAGCTGCCGGAGTGGCAGCGCGACATCAGGGTCGAGCGCGACGGCGACATCGCCGTGGTCACGGTGCGCCGCCCCGAGGTCAAGAACGCGCTCTGCAAGCGGGCCATCGGCGAGATCAGGGCCACCTTCGAGCGGCTGGCCGCCGACCCGTCCGTCGCAGGCGTGGTCTTCACCAGCTTCGGCGGCGCCCTGGCCGGCGCCGACATCAACGAGCTCGCGTCCCTCAAGACGGCCGCCGACTGCGAGAACATCTGCCTCGAGGCCCATCCGGTCCAGGCGCTCGTCTCCGGCTTCAAGAAGCCGGTGGTGGCCGCGCTCGACGGGCCGGTCATGGGCGGCGGCGCCGAGTTCTCCATGGCCTGCCACGCGCGCGTGGTCGGCCCGAACCTCCTGCTGGCGCAGCCCGAGGTGAACCTGGGCATCGTGCCGGGCTACGGCGGCACCCAGCGGCTGCCGCGCCTCATCGGCCTGGAGCACGCCCTCGACCTCCTGCGCACCGGTCGCGCCGTCGGCGCGAAGGAGGCGTGCGCCTGGGGCTGGGCGCACGGCGAGCCGGTCGCCGACCCGGTGGCCGCGGCCAAGGACCTGATCCGGCAGCACCACGCCGGCAAGGTCAAGCTGGCGCCCGTCGACCCCAAGCCCGTGCCGGTGCCGGCGCAGCTGCCGGCGCTCGACCTCGGGCACCACTCCCTCACGATCGACGCCATTCTCGTGGACGTGGTCCGCACGGGGCTGGCTCGACCGCTCAACGAGGGGCTCGCCATCGAGGCGGCCGGGTTCGGCCGCTGCAAGGCGACCGTGGACATGGACATCGGCCTGAAGAACTTCACGCAGAACGGTCCGCGCGTGCCCGCGGCGTTCCTGCACGAGTAGGGAGAAGCCACCATGGGCAAGACCACCGGCATCGTGATCCTCGACGGCGGCCGCCGGCTGCCGCGCGCTGACATCCTCGTCAACAACAAGGCCCCGGGCCTCTTCTCGCGCTTCAGCACCACCCAGCTCGGGGGCCTGGCCGTGAAGGCCACCCTCGCGCACACCAAGGTCGACCCGGGCCTCATCGGCCACGTGGTGATGGGCATGGCCCAGCACAGCCACCGCGACTCGATCTACGCCGCCCAGGGCATGCGCTGGCGCGGCGGGCTGCCCCACGACGTGCCGGCGCTCACCGTGGCGCGCATCTGCGGCAGCGGCGCCGAGGCCATCGCCACCGCGTGCGACATGGCCACGGCCGGCCTGCGCCACGACGAGGCCCGCCCCTTCTACGTGGCGGGCGGCGGCGAGAGCATGCAGTACCCCTTCTGCCTCTACAACTGGCGCGGCAAGCCCGTGGGCTCCACGGTGCAGAAGTACGGCCCGGTCGACCCCAAGCAGCTGGGATCCGGCGCGCACCTGCAGGACATGCTCCTCATGAGCCTGTACGACCCGGGCGCCGGCATGGCCATGGCCAACACAGCCGAGGAACTGGGGCGGCGCCACAAGATCACCCGCGAGGAGTGCGACCGCTTCGGGCTGCGCTCGCAGCAGAACGCCAAGGCCGCGCGCGACGCGGGCTGGTTCGACGAGGAGATCGAGCCGGTCACCGTCCAGACGGACGGCGCCGACGACCCGATCGTGGTCAAGCACGACACCCACATCATGGAGGAGGTCACCCTCGAGGGGATGGCGAAGCTGCGGCCCGCGTTCGAGCCCGGCGGGGTCATCACCGCGGGCAACGCGAGCGCGGTGGTCGACGGCGCCGCGGCCCTGGTGCTCGGCCGCGAGGCCGACGCCGCGCGCCACGGCTGCAAGCCGCTGTGCCGCATCATGGGCGTGGGCGTGGGCGCGTGCGACCCGCAGATCATGGGGTGGGGGCCGGTGCCGGCGACGAAGGCGGCGCTCACGCGCGCCGGGCTGCAGGGCAAGGACATCGACATCGTCGAGCTCAACGAGGCGTTCTCGCCGCAGGCGCTCGCCTGCGTCCGCGAGTTCGAGAAGTGGGGCATCGACCCGGCCAAGGTGAACCCGATGGGCAACGCCATCGCCCTCGGCCACCCCCTGGGCGCCACCGGCGCCGTGCTGACCCTGACCTGCGCCTACGCCCTGCGCCGCACCAAGAAGCGCTACGGCGTGGTCACCATGTGCATCGGCGGCGGCCAGGGCATCGCGCTGGTGCTCGAGAGCTGCTGATTCTCACCGCCTCGTTCCCCGCGTTGCCTCGCCACCCCGCGTCACCCCCAGCCCAGCCTCGGCGCACCACCGCCGTCGACGTTCGACTGACCGAGGCGTGGCCTACCGGGCGCGCGGCACCTAGGGGCAGTCGGGCGCGGGGCCAGGAAGCGCGTTCCGCATGATGGCCCGTTCCTGGGGCGGGAGTGCGCGGAGAATGCGGTCGGGTGGTCTCCAGCCCGCTGACTCATGAAGCGCGAGCTCGCGCCACTGTCCGTCACAACCGCGCTCGACGACCGTGCCCCCCACGTCCATGGATTCTATCCAGAGGTGCTCGGCCTGGTCCCACTCGTACACCACCCCGCCGAACAGCCCATTCCACCAACGCTTCGTGCTCGTGAAGATGACGGTCCCGGCTGCATCGGTGATGCGCAATCGCAACTTTCGATAGGGTCCCTCTTCAATCGCCGTGGCCTTGAACCGCCCTGATGGCGACGTGAATGTGGGGTGCTCGCGAGAACCTGCGGCCAGCCTGACCGCCAGCGCAGCGAGCGGTACGACCGAGGCAGGTTTCGACCTCTGACAGCCGTCGCTGACCACGCTTGCGCCCAAGCCTGGGGGAGTCACAAGCGCCTCGCTATGCGTCCGGCATGTGCGCCAGGCGCAGCAGGATCTCCTCCGCTCCCGGCCCCAGCGGCGCGCGGCATGCGGCGGCGCGCGCGCGGACATCGTCCGGCAGGCGCGCCATGTAGAAAGCGGCGAGACGCCCCAGCGCGAGGGCCTGGGCCAGGCGCTCCTCCGGCCGGAGACTTGCCGCCGTGGCCACGCGCTCGCGGATCCGCGCGTCGCTGCGCAGGTAGTCGAGCTGGGCCGCTAGGACGGCGTCGGGAGCCGACTGCACCACGATCAGATTGTACCCGAGATCCGCGGCACCGTCCGCACCGCCCATGGCCATGCGCCGCCGCCGGGCGGCGGGCTGTCGCGTGCCGCAGGACGCTATACGGCGAGGCGGATCGCGATCTCGCGCGGGGCGCGCGGCGGATGGGCCAGGGCGCGCAGGTGGTCGAGAGTCGCGGTCGAGCCGGCGCGCGTGTCGCGTACGAGGGCCGCGAGCGAGGCCAGGGCCCGGCGGTCGACCGGGACGCGGCCGGTCTCCCAGCGGGACACGGTCTCGGGCGTGACGCCGAGCAGCTCGGCCAGGTCGGTCGCGCGCATGGCGAGCGTCTTCCGCATGTACTTGAACGCGGCGGCGCTCGCGTCCCCGATCGCCGCGAGCTGGGCGGCGACCCCCAGCTCCAACTCCTTCGCCCGCGCGTAGCTCACGAGCCCCTCGCCGCAGGCGTCGCACACCCGCGCGGGCACCGCCGCGACGAAGGTGTGGCGCCCGACCTTCACCCGGCGCTCCACCTGACCGCCAGCTAGCTTCCCCTCACCGCAGACCGGGCACTTTCGCATCATGGTCCTCTCCTCAGTACGCCGTCACGACCACGACCCCGCGCACCAGCAACACGATGACCGTCAACTCGTCGCCGTCCAGGTCGTGCCCGCCGCTCACCTTCCATTTCGGCTCGCCCTCCGCGCGGCACGAGGTTGCAGTCAACTACCGCCCGCAGAGCGGGCGGCTTGATGAAGGCCCCCAGAGGGGGCCCAAGAACACGAGATGCCCGCCGCCCTGCTCCACCTCGCGTCGGTGCTCCCAAGAACCAGCCTCGGCGACGGAGCGCGTGACTCC
>JACRCY010000350.1 GCA_016218785.1 Deltaproteobacteria bacterium | reverse complement strand
CGCCCATGCCCAAGCCCGACTTGGACGTCAACCGCTACCTCGTGACGTTCCGCCTGCGGGTCGTCATGCACTCGGCCGACACGGCGTACGACGGCGTGAAGGGGGAGGCGCGCAAGGCCTTCCACATCCACCGCGACTCCACGTTGCTGCCGGGCTTCCCGAAGTTCCTCGGCGCCTCGATCGAGTCGTCCCCCAAGACCGCGGACCTCGACGGCGACCGCAAGCGCGAGATCGTCATCGCGGATTCCGGCGGCCTGGTCCACGCCTTCCGCGCGGACGGCAGCGAGCTGCCGGGCTGGCCGGTCGAGCTGGGGCTACGGCCGCAGTTCGATCCCGCCAACGCGAACCACCACCGCGGCGCGCCCGGCTACGCCTCCGGGGCCGTCTCGCCCGAGTGGAGGCAGGCGGTCATGGGCAGCGTGGCCGTCGGCGACCTCGACGGCGACGGCACCCAGGAGGTGGTCGCGGCGACCACCGACGGGCAGGTCTTCGTCATCGCGGCCAACGGCGCGCTGCGGCCCGGCTGGCCGCAGGGGATCGACCCTGCCGACGTGACGGGCGAGAACCCCAGCCCCGACAAGGTGCTCGAGCGGCACTTCCTGGCGGCGCCGGTGCTCGCGGATCTCGACGGCGACGGGCAGCTCGAGGTCATCCAGGCCGGCG
Organism: Deltaproteobacteria bacterium; assembly: GCA_016218785.1. GTDB lineage: Bacteria > Myxococcota_A > Polyangia > JACRCY01 > JACRCY01 > JACRCY01. The sequence goes on along the minus strand of JACRCY010000350.1, from coordinate 20,320 downwards.
GCGACGCGAAGCTGCACGTCTGGCGGCACGACGGCTCGGTGCAGCCGGGCTTCCCCGTGGACCTGGTGGAGCCCGTGCCGCCGCCCGATCCGATGATCGCGCGCGCCATGTCGACCCCCGCCGTCGGCGACATCGACGGCGACGGCGAGGTGGAGATCGTCCTCGGCACCAACCAGGCCTACGCCGGCATGGGCCGCGTGTACGCCATCCGCGCGCGGGGCAAGAACGCGCCCGGCGGGGCGCACGTCACGGGCTGGCCCATCGCGCCCCCCACGATCTCGGTCTTGCCGGTGGTGGCCACTGGCATGGTCAACGCGGCGTGCATGGCCGACATCGACGGTGACGGCAAGGCCGAGGTGGGCATCGGGGGCGTCGGCTTCCCCATCTCCCTCTACAAGGGTGACGGCAGCTTCATTCGGGCCATGGCGAACGCCATCGCCGGCCCCGACTCGCCCATCGTCGACCTCCCGGCCATGCCGCTGGTGGGCTCGCCCTCCATCGGTGACCTGAACAACGACGGCAAGCTGGACATGGCGCTCCCGGCCGCGGGGCTGAAGGCGCTGGCGGCGCTCGCGTCGGGCGGCGAGCGCGTCGTCTACGACCAGCAGATGGGGGCCTGGGACACGACCACCGGCAAGTTCCTCGATGCCTGGCCGCAGCGCATCGACGACTGGACGTTCTTCATCAACCCGATCATCGCGGACCTCGACGACGACGGACTGCCCGAGATCATCAGCGGCTCCTCGGGCTACTACCTCCACGCCTGGAACATCGACGCCAAGGAGCCCGAGGGGTGGCCGAAGTTCCTGGGGCAGTGGATCGCGGCCGCCGCCGCGGTCGGCGACCTCGACGGCGACGGGAAGCTGGAGGTGGTGGCCGGGACCCGCGCCGGCTTCCTCTTCGCCTGGAAGACGGCCGGCAAGGTGACCGGCCGCATCGACTGGGAGAGCTACCACCACGACAACTGGAACAGCGGCAACTACCACACGCCGCTGACCCAGGGGGTCCTCAAGCTCGAGGAGGACAAGGGCTGCGGGTGCCGGACCGCCGATGCGGCTGCGCCCGCGGGGTGCGCGTTGCTGGCGCTCCTGCTCCTGGTCCGCTTGACTCGTCGCCGTCGGAGCGGGGGGTAGCCGACACCGTGGCTAGCCGAGCCGACGCGCGCAGAGCACGCGGTCGAGGCCGGCGTGGTCGCGGCGCACCGTCGGGGGCCCGAAGGCACCCGTCGCCGCCACGAGCGAGCGAACCGCCGGGCCCTGCTGGTAGCCGATCTCCAGCACCAGCGCGCCCGCGGGCCCGAGCAGCGCGGGCGCGCCGCCGACGAGCTGGCGGATCGCGGCCAGACCATCGCCGCCCGGTGTCAGGGCCACGCGCGGCTCGTGCTCGGCGACCTCGCGCATGAGCGTGGCGACCTCGGCCTCGGCCACGTAGGGCGGGTTGCTGGCGATGACGTCGAAGGGGCCGCGCCCCGCCAGCGGACGGAGCATGTCCCCCTCGAGGAACTCGACGTCGATCGCCAGGCGGGCGGCGTTCTCGCGGGCCACCTCCAGGGCGGCGGCGGAGACGTCGGTGGCGACCACCGTCCACGCCGGGCGCTCCCGCTTGAGCGCCAGGGCGATGGCCCCCGAGCCGGTGCCGACGTCGCAGGCGAGGCCCGCGGGCGTGTCGCGGGTCACCTCGAGGATCACGTCGACCACCAGCTCCGTCTCGAGTCGCGGGATCAGCACGCGCGGGTCGACCCTGAGGGGGAGGGACCAGAACTCCCTGGTGCCCGTGAGGTAGGCGACGGGCTCGCCGGCCGCGCGGCGCCGCACGAGCTCCCGGAAGGCGTCGAGCTCGCCGCGCTCGAGGGGCTGCTCGAAGCGGACGTAGAGGCCCACCCGGTCGCAGTGGAGCACGTGGGACAGCAGCACCTCGGCGTCGAGGCGCGGGCTCGCGATCTTCTTCTCGCCGAAGTACTGCGTGGTCCAGCTCAGGACGCCGAGTATCGTCCACGTCTCGGGCACGGCCGCAGGATGCTAGCATGCTCGCGCGCCCGCCGCCCGGACGCGGCTATGGCGCCAGCAGGTGCAGGTCGAGCAGGTTCGTGCCCGTCGGGCCGGTCTCGACCAGGGTCGCGAGCGCCGCGTGGAGGGCGTGGGTGTCGAAGCGCGCGAGGGCGGCCTCCGGGCCCAAGCCGCGCGCCCGGGCCGCGTCCCAGGTCGCGCCCGTGACCACGGCGCCCGCCGCGTCGGTCGGCCCGTCGGTACCGTCGCTGCCTGCCGCGAGGAAGGAGGCGCCGGTGCCCTGGAGCGCGCGCGCCAGGAGGAGCGCGAGGTGCTGGCTGCGGCCGCCGCGACCGGCGCCCCGCGGCAACGAGACGGTTGGCTCGCCGCCGCCGATGAGCAGCGCCCCGGCCGGTGCGCCGCGCGCACGCCCGGCGTAGAGCGCCGCCACCTCGGCCACGTCGCCGGCCTGCGGGGGCGCGAGCGGGGCCACCACGAGCCCGCGGCCGTGCCCGCGCCCACGACCGTGACGCGCGCGCCCGCCGGGATCTCGTACGCCACGTCGCCGGCGGACAGGCGGCGGCCCGCGACGCGCAGTCCGCCCGACACCAGCGCCGCCCCCTCGCAGTCGCGCACGGCCTGGAGGAAGATCTGCCGCAGCACCTCGGGTGCGAGGGCCATGCCTCCGGGTAGCACGCGGTCCCCCCGACTGCAAGCGACGAGCTACGGCAGGTCCACGCCCGCGATGGCGGCGCGGCACGAGGCGCAGCGGCCGGCCGCCAGGCGTACGCGGCCGAGGCTGAAGCCGCGACGCTCGATCACGATCGTGCCGCAGCCCGGGCAGACCGTGCTCTCGCCATCGGCATCCCAGACGTTGCCGGCGTAGACGTGGCGCAGGCCGGCGCGGCGGCCGATCTCCATGGCGCGGTCGAGCGTGCGGCGTGGGGTGCGCGGCCGGTCGAGGGTCTGGTAGTCCGGGTGGAAGGCCGAGAGGTGCCACGGCAGGTCCCGATCCACCGAGGCGACGAACTCGGCGATCCCGCGCAGCTCGTCGTCGGAGTCGTTGCTGCGCGGCACGACCAGCGTGGTGGCCTCGACCCAGACGCCACGCTCCTTCAGCCGCCGCACGCTCGCGAGCACGGGGGCGTGGCTCGCCTTCAGCTCGCGCTTCATGACCTCGTCGCGCAGCCCCTTGATGTCGACGTTGGCGGCGTCGAGCACCGGCGCGATGAGGTCGACCGCCTCGGGGGTCATGTAGCCGTTGGTGACGAAGACGTTGCGGAGCCCCTCGCGTCGCGCCAGCGTCGCGGTGTCGAAGGCGTACTCCATGAAGACGGTCGGCTCGGTGTAGGTGTACGAGATGCTGCGCGCGCCGGAGCCCCGGGCCATCGCGACGACCGCCTCGGGCGGCAGGTCGTCGCCGGGGAGCTGCTCGCCGCGGTGGAGGTGTCCGTACTGGGAGATCTCCCAGTTCTGGCAGTGCCGGCAGCGGAAGTTGCACCCCACCGTCGCGATGGAGAGGGTGCGGCTGCCGGGCTGGAAGTGGAACAGGGGCTTCTTCTCGACGGGATCGACGTGCACGGCGATGGCGCGGCCGTAGACCAACGACAGGAGCACGCCGCCGCGGTTCTCGCGGACGCCGCAGACGCCGAGCTGCCGGTCGCGCAGGCGGCAGCGGTGCGCGCACAGGTGGCAGCGCACCCGGTCCCGGGGGAGCCTCTCGTAGAGCACCGCCGCGCGCATGCGCCGATCCTGGGCCCAATCCGGGCGCCGCGCAATCGCTCGCTCGCTCGTGATTGACAGTGGCGCGGGCCGGGCGATAGGCTGGGACCGGTGCGTCCCCTCCCGCTCATTCTGCTCCTCGTGCTGGGGCTCGCCTCGTGCGACGTGGAGCGCTTCGGCGTCGACCGCAGCGCCGAGGTCCTCCGCAAGGCTGCGCCGGCCTTCCACGCGGAGCCCGACATCGCCTTCGCGCGCGAGGCGGCCGCCGCCAACGTCAAGCTCATCGAGGGGCTCGTGCGGGTCTCGCCGCGCAACCGCTCGCTCCTCGCGCAGGTAGCCGAGGGCCTGTGCGGGTACGCCTACCTGTTCGTGGAGGACGACCTCGAGGCGCTCCCGCCCGCCGACGAGGGGCGCGCGCCCCACGCCGCGCGCGCGGGGCTCTTCTACCAGCGCTGCCGCGAGTACGCGGTGCGCCACCTCGAGGTGAAGCACCCGGGCTTCGGTGAGACGGTCACGGGTGCGCTCGCCCCCCTCGAGGCCGCCCTGCGCCGCACCGGCCCCGACGACGTGCCGGGCCTCTTCTGGCTCGGCTTCTCCTTGGCGGCGAACGCGAACGTCAGCCGCGAGGACGTAGCGGCCATCGCCGACCTCCCGCGGATCGAGGCGATCATGCAGCGCGTGGTCGAGCTGGACGAGCGCTTCTACCACGCCGGCGCGCGCGTGTGCCTGGGGGCGCTCTTCGGCTCCCGCACCAGGCTGATCGGCGGAGACCCCGACCGCGGCCGGCGCGAGATCGAGCGCGCCATCACGCTGACGGGCGGGTCGTTTCTGATGCACAAAGTCATCCTCGCGCGCGTCTATGCTGTTGCGATGGGCAACCGCGAGCTGTTCGAGCGCGTGCTGCGCGAGGTGGTGGCGACCCCGGGGACGGTGATGCCGTCGGAGCGCCTCGCGAACGAGATCGCACGCCGGCGCGCGGCGCGTTACCTGGCGCTGGCGGAGGAGCTGTTCTAGCCAGGCCACGGGCAGGGGGACCGATGGGGATTCCACGCACGCTCAGCCTCGTGGCAGCCCTCGCGGTCGCGCTGGCCGTGCCGTGCCCGGCGGCGGCCCAACGCACGCTGAAGCTCGCCACGCTCGCGCCCGAGGGCTCGTCGTGGATGAAGCTCATGCACGAGTGGGACAAGGCCGTGCAGAAGCGGACCCACTCGCGGGTGCGGCTCAAGTTCCAGCCCGGGGCGGTGGCCGGCGACGAGCGCGACATGGTCCGGCTCATGCGCCAGGGGCGGGTCCACGGGGCGGCGTTGACGGGGCAGGGAGTCGGGCTCCTCCAGCCCGAGGTCCGCGTCCTCGAGCTGCCGTTCCTGATCCGCTCCGACGCCGAGCTCGACCATCTGCGCCGCGTCATGGGTGAGCAGCTCCGGCAGCGGGTCGCGGAGCGCGGCTTCGTGGTGCTCGCGTGGGGCGACGCCGGATGGATCCACGTCTTCAGCGAGCGGGCGCTCCACACGCGCGCCGAGTTCCAGAAGGCCAAGGTGTGGGCCTGGACCGACGACCCGATCGTGCGCGCCCTGCTGCAGGCCTTCGGCGTGAACGGCGTCCCCTTGGGCGTCCCCGACGTTCTGCCCGCCCTCACCACGGGCCAGGTCGACGTCGTGTACGGGTCGCCCCTCACGACCCTGACGCTGGGGTGGTATCGGAAGGTCAAGTACATCATCGACGTGCCGCTGGTGTACGCCACGGGTGCCGTGGTCCTCTCCAAGTCCGAGTTCGACAGGCTCGAGCCCGAGGACCAGCAGGCCCTCCTCGAGACGGCGCGAGCCATGGAGGCCAAGCTGCTGCGCACCGTGCGGGAGGGGAACGTCGCGGCCATGGTGCAGCTCAAGAAGGCGGGCATCCAGACCGTGAAGCTCCAGCCGGCGGTGGTCGCCGAGTACCAGACCGGCTCCCTCAAGGTGTGGAAGCAGCTGGCCGGCACCGTCTACTCCCGGGAGGCCTTGGACCAGGTCACCAGGATCCTCTCCCAGTTTCGCGCCGGGAAGCGGTAGGCGGAGCACCCGCCGCCCCGAGATCCCGTTGGTATTGGGGGTATCGGGGCACACCGACCATGCACCCACTCCCCACCCGGTACACTCCCACGGTGGAGCCCGGGGACCCCACCCTCTCTTCTCCGTCGAGAAACCGTCCACCGACGGGAAAAAGCGCCTCGAGCGGCTGCTTCCCCTGGTGACTCCACCCCCAGGATCCCGTCGCTGACCGTGGTTCGCCACCGAGCGGCGTTCTCGAAGAAATCCATTGATTCAATACACTTGCAGCTTCCGCTCGGGATGCCTCCCGCAGGCCGGATCCTGGTCCCGGTCTTGCTACGAGGGATGACTGACGGAGGACACCCGATGATGCGACCGTGCTTGGCTCTGATTGCTGGACTGGCGCTGGCGCTCACCTCTGCCTGTGACGGCCTCATCGGCTCCCCGCACGGGACCGATGACGGCGGCACTCCGCCGATCGTGCCCTCCACGCCCGACCCGTGCCTGTCCGACCCCGACCTGCCCGGGTCGGTGGTGTGCGACTCGGGCAACGAGTGGCAGTGCGTGGCCCAGAATGGCCAGATCCAGTGCCACAAGGGCACGTACGACATCCCGGGTGGCGCGCCCAGCGACTGGGACTGCGCCGACGGCGGCGAGTTCGTGACCTGCACGGGCGCCGGGGACGCGCCCACCGGCAACCCGGGCTGGGAGTGCCACCTGAACGAGCTCGGCAAGATGGTCTGCATCTCCCAGTCTCCGGATGAGCCCGGCATGGGTGGCCCCTGGGAGTGCGTGTACGACGACGTCGGCGGCGTCACCTGCATCAGCTCCGACACCGGCTCGTGGGGCTGCCGGCAGGAGGGGACCACCCTCATCTGCCACAACGACCACGCCGACACCCCGAACGACAACCCGGGCTGGGACTGCCAGCCCCAGGCGGGCGGCGTGACCTGCCACAACGACACCTCCGGGGAGTCCCCCGACAGCGGCAGCTGGACCTGCACCAGCGACTCCAGCGGCACCCCGTGCTACACGCCGACCCCGGACGAGCCCGGCTTCGGTGGCCCGTGGACCTGCGTGTACGACGACGTCGGCGGCATCACCTGCACCAGCGACTCGGGCGGCGGCTGGAACTGCGTCCCCGACGGCAACGGCAACACCGTGTGCACCAACGACAGCCCCTCGGCCCCGGACGGCGGCCAGTGGGAGTGCTACGACTCCGAGGGCGTGACCATCTGCGTCGGCACCGGCGACAGCCCCGGCGGCGGCAGCTGGACCTGCCAGACCGACGACGTCGGCCGCACCATCTGCGAGAGCACCCCCGAGTACCCGCCGGACTCGCCCGGCAACGGCACCTGGACCTGCTGGTACGACGACGTCGGCAACCGCGTCTGCTCCGATGCCCCGCCCGACAGCCCCGGCAACGGCTGCGTCCCGGGCACCAAGCGGTGGTGCGACGGCGCGACCTACTGCTCGTGGGGCCAGCAGACCTGCCTCCCGAACGGCACCTGGGGCCCCTGCTACGAGAACCCGGGCCTGCGGCCGAACACGCTGTGCGCCTGCTACTTCTTCTACTACAACCCCGACTGCTGCGAGACGCCGGACTGCATCATCCCGCCGAACACGACGCCCCAGCAGTGCGCCCCCTCGACCGGCAAGCTCTGCGACTACTGCACCTCGTCCGGGGAGTGCCAGAACGGCGGCCGCTGCATCTACACCAACACCGGCGAGTCGTTCTGCGGCCAGGACTGCACCACCACGGGCTGCCCCTCGGGCTACGGCTGCCGCACGGTGACCGACCAGGGCGGGAGCCAGTACCGGCAGTGCGTCCCGAACGACCTCTCCTGCTACTACTAGCAGTCCCCGCGCGCGTCGCGCGCACTCCTGGTATTATCGTGTGGCTAGCCTGAGGAGGGACTGATGACCCGAACGCCGTACGTCTGTCTCGCCTTCGTGGTCGCCGCGCTGACCAGCCCGACCGCCTACGGTTTCTGCCTCGAGCACCCGACCGGAGGAACCGGCATTCTGCCCAAGGCCTACTGGCCGACCATGCCAGTCACCTTCAAGATTCACGACACCGGCTCGGCCACCGGCCCCCTGGGGGCGTCCGTGCAGCCCGACAAGGCGTCCGAGCTCGCGGCGGTGCGCGCCGCCTTCGCCCAGTGGGCGGCGGCGAACTGCGCCAGCATCCAGTTCACCGACGGGGGGTTGATCGACTCGAGCGAGGTCGTGAACCTCCAGCACACGGCGAACGAGATCCGCGTCTACTGGGCGCGCGACCTGACCGAGTGGGGCCTGGCCACGACGACCTCCATCGCCCGGACCTGGTACAACCAGGACGGCACGGGCAAGATCACCGCGGCCGGCATCCTGCTGAACGCCATCGATAAGTCCTACTCGACGACCGGCGCGACCGACCGCTTCGACGTGCAGAGCGTGGTGGCGACCGAGGTGGGCCGCGTGCTCGGCCTGGCCGCGGTCGCCGACGCCGGCGCGGTCATGTACAACAGCTTCCAGATGGGCAGCATCACCAAGCGCACGCTGACCACGGACGATGCGGCCGGCGCCGCGTACCTCTACCCCGATCCCGCCGGCACCGACGGCGGCACCTGCACCCTCGGCACGCCCGACACCAACTGCCAGGTCCCCACGCAGCAGGACGGCGGGACGGGTGATGGCGGCACTCCGCAGCAGGACGCCGCCACGGGCGACGGCGGGGGGACCGGTGACGGCGGCGGCACGGGCGACGGCGGCGGGCAGACGTGCGAGCACAACAGCGACTGCGCGAGCAACCGCTGCGACATCGACACCCACACGTGCGTCACCGCGGACGACGGCGGCTGTAGCTGCACCGTCGGTGCCGTCGGTCGCGGCGGCTTCCTCGGGTTGGCGCTCCTCTGCCTGGGCCTCGCGCTCGGCCTCTGCCTCTTCCGCCGCCGGCGCTCGTAGCTCAACCGCCGCCCTCCCACCAGGCCACCGCGCACCGCCTGATCCCCGGGTCGGCCGGAGATCAGTCCCCGATGTGCGTCCGTTGCAGGTGCTTGAAGTTGAAGCTCTCGGCGGCGTGGAGGACGCCGTCGGAGGCGTCCACCTTCCACCTGGCGAACGTCAGCTTCTCGAGGATGCACCGCTCGACCTGCGGGTCGTTGAGCAGGGACTTCGTGATCCTGGGGTTGACCGCGCGCGCCTCGCCGCCCTGGACGTAGAGCGTGTAGCGGACCGCCATGCGGAGCCCCAGGTTGGGATTGGTCTTGAGCGCATCCTCGACGCACGGGTCCGCCGCGCGGTGCAGGTTCGCCTGCGCCACCCGGATGTCGCTCTTGGTGAGGCCCGCGCGTGGCGGGCCGCCGTCGGGCGTGGGCATCGTCGCCACCACCGGCGCGCGCGACGACGCGCGGGGGCTGCGCCGGGGCGTCAGGGCAGGGCGCGACGCGGGCGAGCGGACGCGTGAGGGCTGCGAGGTCGGCGCGGCGATCGGCACCGGAGCCGCGGGGTCCCGCGGCATCTGCGTCGACCAGGCGAGGTAGCCCAGCCCGGCCGCGATCACGGCCGCGATGACCATCAGGACCTTGGCCCGGGCGCTGCGGGGTGCCGGCTTCGCTCTCGCTTCACTCATCCTCGCACCGTGCTCCGTGCCTCCCCTTCGTAACGCATGAGCCTGGCTCCTCGTTCCCTCGGCCGCGGCCAGGTTGGAGGCGTCGGGAGTTCTATCACGGCGCGGCTCTGGTTGACACTCCCCTCGGATGAAGAATAATGGCACGATTTCGCCACCTGGACCGCTGCCGCCTTGTACCTCGCGCTCCTCAGGACCCTGCGGCCCCATCAGTGGGTCAAGAACCTGTTCGTCGCGGCGCCGCTGGTCTTCTCCAAGAACCTCTTCGCGGGGTCGCAGCTCGGCCGCGCGGCGCTCGCGGTGCTCTGCTTCTGCCTCCTCTCGGGCTCCGTCTACATCCTCAACGACATCGTCGACGTGGAGAAGGACCGCTCTCACCCGCGGAAGTGCCGGCGGCCGATCGCCGCGGGGCAGCTCGCCGTGGGCCCGGCGCGCGCCGCCGCGGTGATCCTCGCGGTCCTCGGGCTCGGCATCGGCGTCTGCCTCTCGCTCCCCTTCGCCGCGACCGCCGCCGGCTACCTGGCCCTGAACCTGCTCTACTCCTTCTGGCTCAAGCGCATCCCCTTCATCGACGTCGTCACCATCGCCGTGGGCTTCCTGCTCCGAGTGCTCGCGGGGACCTTCGCGATCCACGTCGATCCGTCGTCCTGGCTGCTGGTCTGCACGGCGCTCCTGGCGTGCTTCCTCGGCTTCGGGAAGCGCTCGCACGAGCTGCTCAGCGCCGGCATCGGCGCCGGGCGGCAGCGGGCGGTGCTCGCCGGATACCGGCTCGGGCACCTGAACGTCGCGCTGTGGGTGCTCGCGCTGCTCACGACCGTCGCGTACGTCCTCTACGCGCGCGCGCCGCACACCGTCGAATTCTTCGGCTCGCACCGGATGATCTTCACGACGCCGTTCATCGCGATCGGGATCTGGCGGTTCATGCACCTCGTCAGGCACCGTCCGCAGGCGGAGAGCCCGACCGAGGAGATGCTCCGCGACAAGGTGTTCCTCGCGAACATCCTCGCCTGGATGGTGGCCGTCCTGGCCGTAATCTACCGGGCTCCCCGGTAGCTCCGCCGCCGTCCGACCGGCCGTCGGGGCTGGCGGCCCTGCTCCGGGGCTGCCGCCTGGCTTCGCGCCGACCCGGGTTGCCGACGGTCGCCCTGACCCGGGTTCCTGACCGTCACGCTGACCCGGGCTCCTGACCGCCACGATGGGGCCTGCGCACCAAGTCTGCTCGTTTTGTAGTTTTCTGCTTGCAATGTAACCAGAAGCCGCTATCCTATGGTCAAGCTCAACCCGCGAGGTCCCCCAATGGTCCAGAAGCTCAAGAAGCAGCAGGGTGAAGCCACTCGGAAGCAGATCCTCGAGGTCACTGCCCGTCGGTTTGCACAGCACGGCTACCATGGCACGTCGCTCGAGGCCATCGCGAAGCAGGTCGGCGTGGCCAAGAGCTCGGTGCTCTGGCACTTCGGCAGCAAGGAGGCGCTGCTCTACGAGGTGATCCAGGGCGTGATGAGCAAGTGGGAGAAGGAGCAGACCGCCGAGCTGCTCGCGATCACCGATTCCCGCGAGCGCTTGAACAAGCTGGTCGACGCGTACAAGCGGCTGACTCGCGAGCGTCCCGATACGTTGCTCCTCTTCCTCACCGTGATGTTCGAAGGCATCGACTCGAACGCCGAGCTGACCGAGAAGTTCCGTGAGATGTACAAGGGGTACCGGGCGGCCATCAAGCTCGCCATCGACCTCGGCATCCAGGACGGCGTGTTCCGCAAGGACCTCGCCGCCGAGGACATCGCCGCCTTCATCCTCGCCGGCTTCGACGGCATGTTCATCCAGTGGTATCTGGACCGCGACCACTTCGATCTGGACCGGGCCTCGGAGAACCTCAAGCGGATCGTCATCCGCTTCATCGAGGTCCCGGGGAGCGTCGCGCCGGAGAAGTCGGCCCCGGCGCTCGGACCGACCAATTGATCTCGCGGGGGCCCCGCCCCCCGCCCCGGGAGGGACCCGCGGGACCACCCCTTGGCACGGGGACTCCCGCGCGCTTCGCGTTGCGCACGCGGCCGCACGCACGAACGCGGGTCCGTTCGCGTGTCGCGCAGGCGCAAAAGGTGCTAGGCTCCCGTTCCTGACGCGTGGACAGGGAGAAGGGCGAGCAGCGCGCCGAGCGCGCATGTCGCACGGGCCGCGCCCCTCCCGGATGGCGAGGCACCCATGCGCGATACGGACATCCGCCAGCGCAAGCAGGACCACCTGACTCTCTGCACCTCGGGAGAGGTGCAGTTCCGGAAGCGCGACACGCTGCTGCGCGACGTGCACCTCGTCCACCAGGCGCTCCCGGAGCTCGCCGACCATGATCTCGACCTCGGCGTCACCCTCGCCGGGCGACGGCTCAGGGCGCCGCTGGTGATCGCCGGCATGACCGGCGGCGTGGCCGAGGCGGCCGCCATCAACCAGGACCTCGCGGCCGCGGCCGAGCGCCTGGGGCTCGCCTTCGGCCTGGGGAGCCAGCGCGCCATGCTGCGCCACCCCGAGGTCGCCGACACCTACCAGGTCCGCGCCGTGGCCCCCACCACGATGGTGCTGGCCAACCTGGGCGTCGTGAAGGCGCGGCAGATGCGGACCGCCGAGGTGCGTGCCCTGTGCGACGCCGTCGGCGCCGACGCGCTGTGCCTGCACCTCAACGTCGGCATGGAGCTGGTGCAGGACGGCGGTGATCGCGACTTCCGGGGAGGTGTCGCCACGATCCGGCGGCTCGAGGAGGAGCTCGGGCTCCCGGTGATCGTCAAGGAGACCGGTTGCGGCCTGTCGCGCCGCGCCGCCACCACCATCGCCGCGGCCGGCGTGAGGACCGTCGACGTTGGCGGGGCCGGCGGCACCTCGTGGGTGGGGGTGGAGGCCACGCGGGCCGAGGACCCGCAGGCGCGGGCGGTCGGTGAGGTGCTGTGGGATTGGGGGATCCCCACGGCCGCGTCGGTCGCCTACTGCGCCGAGGCCGGCCTCGAGGTCATCGCCACCGGCGGCATCCGCGACGGGTACGACGTCGCGCGGGCCCTGGCGCTCGGCGCGCGCGCGGCGGGCGTCGCGGCGCCGCTGCTGAAGGCGCAACGGGAGGGGGGCGTGGAGGCGGTCGTGGCGGCGCTCGAGACGATCATCCGCACCCTCCGCGCCGTGCTGCTCCTGTGCGGCTGCCGGACGCCCACCTCGCTGGCGCTGGCGCCCCGCGTCGTTGTCGGCGAGCTGCGCTCGTGGCTGGAGCCCGGGGGATGAGTGGCTCCGGCTTCGGCCGCGGCAAGGTGATCCTGCTGGGCGAGCACGCCGTGGTTCACGGCGAGCCGGCGCTGGCCGGGGCGCTCGCGCGCGGCGTGCGCGCCGAGGCCGCGGCCGGTGCGGCGCACCTGCGAGTCGCGGCCTGGGGCCTCGAGGCGCGGCCCGACGGCGCTGCACCCGTGGACCGCGCCTTCGCCGCGATCCTCGCCGCGACCGGCGCCGGGGAAGCCGCCGTGACGGCCGACGCAGAGATCCCGGTGGGCGCGGGGCTCGGCAGCTCCGCGGCGCTCGCCGCGGCCGTCGCGCGCGCCCTCTGCTCCGACGAGGCGCGGGTCGCCGACGCGGTGGCGGCGAGCGAGCGCATCTTCCACGGCAACCCGTCCGGGATCGACGCGGCCATGGCCCTCGGGGGTGGCTTCGGACGATTCACGCGCGGCGGCGGCCTCGAGCGCTTCGCGGCCGCACCGGTCCGGCTCTGCGTGGCGAACACCGGTCGCCGTCGCGACACGGGCGCGCTGGTGGCCGGCGTCAGCGCGCGGCTCCGCGACCGCCCCGCCGCGACCGCCGCGCTGCTGCGAGCAATCGGCGCCCTCGTCGACCAGGGGGTCACGGCGCTGCGGGAGGGACGGCTCACCTCCTTGGGCGAGGTCATGGATCGCAACCAGGCCGCGCTCGCGGAGGTGGGGGTGTCGTGCAGCGAGATCGAGACGGCCTGCGAGCTGGCCCGGCGCGCCGGCGCCCTCGGCGCCAAGCTCACCGGCGCCGGCGGCGGCGGCTGTGTCGTGGCGCTGGCTCCTGGCCGCGAGGAGGCCGTGCTCGCCGCGTGGCGTGCCGCCGGGCTCGAGGCATTCGCCGCGGAGGTCGGATTCCAGCATGGCTCCCAATAGACGAACGGCGGTGGCGCGCGCCGGCACCAACATCGCGCTGGTCAAGTACTGGGGCAAGCGCGACGTGCAGCTGAACCTGCCGCGCACGGGCAGCCTCTCGCTGACCCTGGCCGGGCTCGAGACGGTCACCGGCGTGACCGTAGACCCGGGGCTCCAGCACGACCATTTCGAGCTGGATGGTCATATCGAGCGCGGCGTCCCCTTGGGCCGCGTGGGGCGCTTCCTGGCGCTGGTGCGCGAGCGCGCCGGCGTCACGGGGCTCTTCGCGCGCGTGGTGTCGCGCAACTCGTTCCCGACGGCAGCGGGGCTGGCCTCCTCGGCCTCGGGCTTCGCCGCGCTGGCCCGTGCGGCGTCGGCCGCCTACGGCGTCGACCTCACGGCCGAGGGGCTGTCCGCCCTGGCGCGGCGTGGCTCGGGCTCGGCGGCACGGTCGGTCTTCGGCGGCCTCGTGGAGATGGAGGCCGGGGTGCGCCCCGACGGCAGTGACGCCTGCGCGCACCAACTCGTGCCCCCGGGCGGCTGGCCCCTCCGCCTCGTCGTGGCAGTGACCACGGAGGCCGCCAAGGACATCAGCTCCACCATCGGCATGGGCGCGACGGAGCAGACCTCGCCCCTCTACGAGGCCTGGGTGGCCTCGCATGCCGTCGACCTCGAGGAGGCCCGGCTCGCCGTGGCCGGGCAGGATCTGGAGGTCCTGGGCGCCGTGATGGAGCGCAACTGCCTCGGCATGCACGCGTGCATGATGGCCGCCCGGCCGCCGCTGCTCTACTGGAACGAGGCCACCGTAGCCGCCATGCGGGAGGTCTGGAACCTGCGCGCGCGCGGGATCCCCGTGTGGTTCACCATCGACGCCGGGCCGCACGTCAAGACGCTCTGCCGTCCCGAGGAGGCGACCGCGGTCAAGGCCGCCCTCGATGCGGTGCCCGGAGTCGCCCGCACCATCGCGGCGGCACCGGGCGAGGGGGCCCGTCTGGAGTCGATGGGATGATCGTCCGCGCTCCGGGCAAGGCGTTCCTCTCCGGCGAGTACGCGATGCTGCACGGCGCGCCGGCGGTGATCGTGGCGGTGAACCGCCACGCCCGGGCGCAACTGGAGACGGGTGCGGCTCCGGGGCTCTCGCCGTTCCTGGCCGAGCTGCTGCGCCGCCGGCCGGCCCCGGCGGGGCAGTACCCGGTGGTCGACAGCTCGGCGCTGCACGATGCCTCGGGGGCCAAGCTCGGCCTCGGCGGCAGCGCGGCCGTGACGGTGGCCGCCGCGGGCGCGCTGTTCGCGGCCGAGGGGCAGCCGCTCGACGCCGTCACGGTGCGCGCGGAGCTGCTCCGGCTGTGCGTGGCCGCGCACCGCGCCGCCCAGGGAGGGCGCGGCAGCGGGGGCGACGTGGCAGCCAGCGTGCATGGGGGTGTGGTGCGCGTGGCGCTGCACGACGGCGACGTCGAGGTGACGCCGGCGGCGCTGCCGGCCGGCTTCACGCTGAAGCTCTTCCGCCTGGGCCGGCCGGTCTCCACCCCCGAGATGCTGCGCACCGTGGAGGCCCTCGCGGCCGCCGAGGGCGTGCGCCACGCTGCGCTGATGGAGGCGCTGGTGAGCGCGGCCGAGGATTTCGGCGGCGACCCGATCGGCGCGCTGCGGGCCCAGCTCCGGCGCCTCACCGCGCTCGGCGTGGCGGCCGGAGTCGAGATCGTCCCCCGGGCGGGCTGGGCGCTCGCGGCGGCGGCCGAGGCGGTCGGCGGCGCGGCCAAACCCTCCGGCGCCGGAGGCGGCGACCTGGCGGTGGCGCTCGTCCCGAGCGCCCGCGTGGCCGACTTTCTGCGGTTCGCCGCGGCGTCGCCTCTCGATCTCGAGATCGACGAAGCGGGGGTGACCCTCGAGCATTGACCTGCTACGCGCCAGGTTCGAGGTTCAACGCGCGACGTTGAACGTTCAACCGAGGAGATCGCTCAGGACGTCATGATGATCGATTCACGCATTCCCGGTTTCTACCGGCTGCCGCTCCACGAACGCCGCGTGCTGCTCCAGGAGCGACTCGGGCTCACGGCCGACGAGGTCTGCGCCCTGGATGGGGGCCTCGACGCCGCGGCCGCGGACCACGTCATCGAGAACGTGATCGGCACCTACGGCCTCCCCCTCGGGCTCGTCCTCAACGTGCGCGTCAACGAGCGCGACTACCTGGTGCCGATGTGCGTGGAGGAGCCGTCGGTCGTGGCGGCGGCCTCGAACGGCGCGCGCATGGCGCGCGAGGGGGGAGGCTTCCGGGCCGACGCCGACCCGCCGGTGATGATCGCGCAGGTGCAGCTCCTCGACGTGCCCGACGTGCAGACGGCGACGAGGCGCGTCCGGGAGCAGGCGGCGGAGATCCTGGCGGCGGCGGACCGCACGCAGCCGGACCTCCTGGCGCACGGCGGTGGCTGCCGGGGGCTCGAGGTGCGCGATGTCGGCGAGATGCTGGTGGTCCACCTGAAGGTCGACTGTCGCGACGCCATGGGCGCCAACATGGTCAACACCATGGTGGAGGCGGTGGCGCCGCTGCTGGCGGAGCTGAGCGGCGGCCGGCCGCTCCTGCGCATCCTCTCCAACCTCGCCGACCAGCGGAAGGTGCGCGTGCGGGCGCGGGTGCCCCTCGCGGCGCTGGCGCCCGACGGCGACGGGGGCGCGGTCCGCGACGCCATCGTGGTGGCCTCGCGCTTCGCGGGGCTCGACCCGTATCGGGCCGCCACCCACAACAAGGGCATCATGAATGGCGTCGATCCGGTGGTGATCGCCACCGGCAACGACTGGCGCAGCGTCGAGGCCGGCGCCCACGCCTTCGCCGCGCGGAGTGGGGCCTACCGCCCGCTGGCCGTGTGGCACGCCGCCGACGCGGCGCCCGACGCCGACCTCGTCGGGCAGCTCGAGATGCCCATGGCCCTCGGCATCGTCGGCGGCACCCTGCGCGGGCACCCGGGCGCGCGCCTGGCCCTCCGCATCCTGGGGGTCACGACCGCCGCGGAGCTGGGCATGGTGGTGGCCGCGGTGGGGCTGGCGAGCAACCTCGCGGCGCTCCGGGCCCTGGCCTCCGAGGGGATCCAGCGCGGTCACATGAGGCTCCACGCTCGCTCCGTGGCACTGTCCGCCGGGGCCACCGGCGGGGAGGTCGAGCGCGTGGCCACGGCCATGATCGCCGCCCGCGACGTCTCGCCGGTCCGCGCGGCCGCGGAGCTCGCGCGCGTCCGGGCCGGCTGAGAGGCCGTCTTGCCCCGACCCGGGGCAGGTGATAGAACGCCACCAGGCCATGGACCTGCGGACGCTGATCGGCTCGCTCGACGGTGGTGACGACTCCACCCGCCTGGTGCGCATCGATCGGCCCGTCGATCCGCGCTTCGAGATCGCCGCGCTCATCAAGCTGCTGAAGGGCCGGCCCGTCCTGTTCGCGCACGTGCGCGGGCACGACCTGCGGGTGGTCGCCAATGTGTGCGCGATGCGCGACCTGGTGTGTCGGGCGCTCGGGGTCGAGCGGTCGCGGCTCCTGCGCGCGCTGGCCGACGCCATCGACCACCCGCGCGAGCCGGCGGTCGTGCCAGCGACGGGATACGAGGAGCTCGACTGTGACCTGCGCCGGCTGCCGATCCTCACCTACTACCGCGAGGACGGCGGCCCCTACATCGCCTCGGGGGTGGTGATCGCGCGGGACCCGGAGTACGGGTTCAACGCCTCGTTCCATCGCGCCATGGTGCGCGGCGCCGACGAGCTGGTGGTGCGGATCGTCGAGCGCCACTTGCACCACTACCTGCAGCGCGGCCTCCGCGGCTTCGCGCTCTGCATCGGGAACCCCACCGCGGTGCTGATCGCCGCCGCCATGTCCGTCGAGCTCGGCAAGAGCGAGCTCGGCATCGCCAGCGCGCTCGGCTCCGGTCCGCTCGTCGAGCTCGGCGGCATGATCGTCCCGGAGGCGGAGATCGTCCTCGACTGCGAGGTCACGGGTGAGCTCGCCGACGAGGGGCCGTTCCTGGATCTCACCGAGACCTTCGACGTCGTGCGCCGTCAGCCGGTGGTGCGCGTCCGGCGGATCTTCGCCAAGCGCGAACCGCTGTTCCACGCGCTCCTCCCCGGCGACGTCGAGCACAAGATCCTCATGGGCATGCCGCGCGAGCCGACCATCTTCCGCGAGGTGGCGAAGGTCTGCGAGTGCCTCGACGTGGTGCTGTCGCCGGGCGGCTGCTCGTGGCTGCACGGCATCGTCAAGATCCGCAAGCACCGCGACGACGACGGCCGGCTGGCGGTGGAGGCCGCGTTCCGCGGTCACCCGTCGATGAAGCACGTGTTCGTGGTGGACGAGGACGTCGACCTCGAGGATCCGGCGCAGCTCGAGTGGGCGCTGGCCACGCGCTTCCAGGGAGACCGCGATCTCGTGGTGCGGCCCCGCGAGCAGGGCTCGTCGCTCGATCCGTCATCGGACCTCGCGACCAGGGAGACCTGCAAGGTCGGGTTCGATCTGACCGTGCCCGCGCTGGCACGCCGGGACGAGTTTCGCCGCGCGCGCTCCCCGCTCGACCTGAGGCTCCAGGACTACCTGTGAGCCGGAGGCCTTCAGCGTGCGACTGACCGACGCGCAGCGGGCCATGCTCGATGGGGCCGACCAGCGCCGGGGCGCCCGGATCATCCAGCGGATGATGCGGCTCCTCGTGCGTCTCGGCGACATCTACGGCGCGGAGCGGATGATGGAGATCGGCTCGGCGCAGATCTCGGGCGTGTCCTTCAAGTCCATCGGCGACCCCGGCCTCGAGTTCCTGGAGGACCTCGCCGCCGCCGGCGTGAAGGTCGCGGTGGCCTCCACCATCAACCCGGCGGGCATGGACCTCGAGGACTGGCGGACCCTCGGCTTCGCGCCCGAGTTCGCGGCCCGGCAGGAGCGGATCGTGGCCGCCTTCCGCGCGCTCGGCTTGATGGTCACCGCGACGTGCACGCCGTACCTGGTGGGCAACCTGCCGCGCTTCGGGGAGCACCTGGCCTGGGCGGAGAGCTCGGCGGTGTCGTTCGCGAACTCGGTGATCGGCGCGCGCACCAACCGCGAGGGTGGACCGTCGGCCCTGGCCGCGGCCATCTGCGGCTGCACGCCCGACTACGGCCTGCACCGCGACGAGAACCGGGCGCCGACCGTGCGGGTCCGGGTGAGCGCGGCGCCGGCGACCCAGGCCGACTTCGGGGCCCTGGGCTACCTCGTGGGCCAGCGGGTGCGCGACGGGATCCCGCTGTTCTCGACCCTGCCGCTGGCCGGGGTCGACGAGCTGAAGGCGCTCGGCGCGGCCATGGCCGCGAGCGGCGCCGTGGCGCTGTATCACATCGAGGGGGTCACCCCCGAGGCCGCGCGCTACGGCGGCCGGACCCTCGACGGCTTCGAGGTCACGGCGCAGGACCTGGACGCCGTCCGCGCGGAGCTGACCACCGGCGCGAGCGCGGACTGGCTGGTGCTCGGCTGCCCTCACGCCTCGATCAAGGAGCTCGCGGAGATCGCGCGCAAGCTGGCCGGCCGTACCGTGAGGAAGCGGCTGTGGGTGTGCACCTCGCGTACGGTCAAGCAACTGGCCACGGCCTCCGGTCTCGTCCAGGTCATCGAGGAGGCCGGCGGCCGCGTCGTCGCGGACACGTGCATGGTGGTCGCGCCCATCGAGGCCATGGGGCAGGGCACCATGGCGGTGGATTCGGGCAAGGCCGCCGCGTACCTGCCGGGCTTCTGCGGGCAGCGCGTCGTCTTTCTCGGGCGAGACGAGATCATCGAGGAGGCGTGCCGATGACGGGACGGGTGGTCGCGCCCGGCCGGGCGCGGGGCGCGGCGCTGGTGTCCGACCAGCCCATCGGCTTCTACGGGGGCGTCGATCCGACCACCGGCATAGTCACCGACCAGGGCCACCCGCTCGAGGGGCAGTGCGTGAGCGGCCGCGTCCTGTGCTTCCCGTGCGGCAAGGGATCGACCGTCGGCTCGTACGTCATCTACGGCCTGGCCCGGCACGGCGTCGCGCCGTGCGCCATCGTCAATCACCGGACCGAGACCATCGTGGCGGCCGGCGCGATCCTGGCCGGGAGCCCCTGCGTCGATGGCATCGACCTCCACGGCATCGCGACCGGGGACCTCCTCGAGGTCGCCGCCGACGACGGTACCGACGTGGCGACGGTGCGGCATGTCTAGTGGCCTGATCGTCGGCATGACCGGCGCCTCGGGGGCGGTGCTCGGGGTCCGGCTGCTCGAGCTCCTCGCCGAGGTGGATCGGGAGGTGCATCTGGTCGTCACCGAAGGGGGCGCGCGCGTGCTGGCCCACGAGACGGGGCGCGACGTTGCGAGCCTGGCGCCGCTGGTGGCCAGGGTCCACCTCAACGACGACCTGTTCGCGCCCATCGCGTCGGGCTCGTTCCCCGTCCAGGCGATGGTGGTGGTCCCGTGCAGCATGAAGTCGCTGGCGGCGATCGCGTCGGGCCACGCCGACAGCCTGCTCCTCCGCGCCGCCGATGTCTGTCTCAAGGAGCGGCGCCGGCTCGTCCTCTGCACGCGCGAGGCGCCGCTGGGGCTGATCCACATCGAGAACATGCGCCGTGCGACCCTGGCCGGGGCCATCATCATGCCGCCGGTGGTGACCATGTACACGAACCCCGCGCGGATCGAGGACGTGGTCGACCAGATCGTGGGCAAGATCCTCGACCTCATCGGGATCGACCACCAGGTGATGCGACGATGGACGTAATGCCGCGGACCAAACGTGTCTCCGTGGATGCCTCGTCCCGGGGCGGAAGCGGAGGCCGAAGGCCGAGCCGGCCGGGAGTCCGGCCGCGGGGGAGTGGGGACCCCGACGGCTCCGCCGGCGG
>JACRCY010000349.1 GCA_016218785.1 Deltaproteobacteria bacterium | reverse complement strand
TTCTACGACATCAACAAGCGCTTCGGCGGCCTCGACATCGCGCTCGTCGGCATCGAGAGCGACGACGTCTTTGCGCCGCAGTTCGTCCAGCGGCTGCAGCAGGTGACGCGCGAGCTGAAGGAGACGCCGGGCCTCGACCAGGCCCTCAGCGTGGCCAACGTGATGGACTTCGCCCCCGACAAGGAGAAGGGGGGCATCATCGCCGGGCCCATGATCATGAACGCGCCGCGGACGGGCGAGGAGCGCGCCGCCCTGCGCGCCAAGGTGATGTCGCGCGACCTCGTCGTCGGCAACCTCGTGTCGGAGAACGGCAAGGCCGTCCTCATCTACTGCTTCCTCTCCTTCGGCACCGAGGTCAAGGCCATCAGCAAGGAGATCGAGCGCGTCGTCACGGCCGCCTTCCCCAACGAGCGTAAGTACTGGGGCGGCAACCCCTTCATCTCCAGCTACATCTACAACACCACGCAGGAGGACCTCTGGCGCCTCACCCCGTGGGCCGGCCTCGCCATCATCCTCATCATGATGCTGGCGTTCCGCGACGTGGTGGCGACGTGCCTCGCCCTCCTCTCGACGGCCATCGGCATCGTGATGTCGCTCGGCCTGATGGGGCTCGCGGGGGTCCGCTTCAACATCGTGCTCGGGTCGATGCCCATCATCATGCTGGCGCTGGGGAGCGCCTACGCCATCCACGTCCTCGCCCGCTACTACATCCTGCGGCAGCAGGCGGACACCGAGGAGGCGGTACGGCGCACCATCGCCGGCGTCGGCCCGACGGTGGTGGCGGCGGGCCTGACGACCGTGGCGAGCCTGCTCTCCTTCTGCTTCATGGACCTCGAGCCGCTGCGCGTGTTCGGGCTCTTCACCGCCATCGGCCTCACCATCAAGCTGATCCTGTCGGTCACCTTCATTCCCGCGGTGGTGCGGCTCCTCAACCCGAGGCGCAAGCCCGCCGGGGCGTCGGCGCTGCGCGCGTTCACCCGCGCGCTCGCGACCTTCGCGCGCCGGCACCGCCTCGCGGTCGGCCTCCCGCTCCTGGCGGTCGCCGCCGCCGGTCTCTGCTTCTCCTTCCGCGTCGACGCGCGCCTCGACCAGAGCGCCTTCTTCTCCACCGGGAGCCCGCCCGACCGGGCCGAGAAGTACATGCGGCAGCACTTCGGCGGCTCCCAGTTCATGCAGCTCCAGGTCAAGGGCGACATGACCGACCCCGGCGTCCTCCGCGAGGTGCAGCGGATGGCGGACGAGATCGCCCTCTTCCCCCACGTCTCCAGCGTCACCCACGTCGCCCAGGTCATCGCGCAGGTGCAGAACGCCATGACCGGCGAGCGGCGCGTGGCCGACACGCCGGGCCAGGTGAAGCAGCTCTACTCGTTCACGGCCGGCGACCCGTCGGCGCGGCAGCTGGTCACCGACGACCGCACCGAGGCGCTGCTACAGATCAAGATGGACTCGATCCACGCCGCCGATCTCGAGGGGCCCCTCGCCCGGATCGAGGCCTGGGCGGCGCAGCAGGACGTCCGCAGCTACCTCGCCCCCGGCGCCCCGGGCTACCGGCCCGAGGCCGGCGGCGAGCGCCGCCGGGCCATCGTGCTCGCGCGCATCCGCGCGGCCGCGCTCGCGGCCGGGATCCCCTTGGGCGACGACGCGGTGGCGCGCCTCCGCGCGCAGCTCGGCGCCCCGGCGCCGGCGGTCGACCCGAAGCCGGTGGCGGAGGCCCTGCGCACCTTCCTCCGCTCGGAGGAGAGCGTGGTGGAGCTGCCGCCGGCGGCCGGCGCCGACGACCCGGCGCAGAAGGTGGCCGCGGCGCTCGCGGCCGCCGGGCCGGACGCGAGGCCAGCGGCCGTCACCGCGGCCATCGCCGGCGCCCTCGGCAAGCCGGCCACCGACTCGACGGTCGAGGACCTCGCCACCGGCGTCCGGACCCCCGTGCGCGAGCTGTGGGCGAAGGAGCGCGCCGGCGCCCGTGGCCGGCAGCTGCTGCAGGTGGCGGGGATCACCCCGCCCGCCGGCCGACGCGGCGAGCTGTTCGCGCCGGCCGTGACCGCGGCGCTGCTCGACCTCGACACGCCGGCCGTGCTGCTCCCGGCGGGCACCGCCGCGCCCAGCGGCAGCCTCGGCCTCCAGGTCACGGGGATGCCGGTCATGAACCGCGGCCTCTCCCGCAGCGTCACGGCCAACCAGCTCCGCAGCTTCTCCGTCGCGCTCTGCCTGGTCTTCGTGATCATGACCTTCCTGTTCCGCTCGCTGTGGAGCGGCTTTCTCGGCATGGCGCCGGCGTCCATCACCATGCTGTGCATCTACGGCGGCATGGGGCTCTTCGGCGTGCGGCTCGACATCGGCACCTCCATGCTCGGGAGCATGATCATCGGCGCGGGCGTGGACTACGCCATCCACATGCTCGCCGCCTGGCGGGCGCCCGCAGGCGGGTCCCTCGAGGACGCGGCCGCGCGGGGCGCCGACCGCTCGGGGCTGGCCGTCTGGTGCAACGCGCTGATGGTCGCGGCCGGCTTCTTCGTGCTCACGCTGGGCCAGGCGCGTCCGCTCAAGCTGGTGGGCGGCCTGGTCTCGGCCGCCATGCTCATCGCGGCCTTCGCCACCTACTTCGCCATCCCCGTCCTCGCCCGGCGGGCCTCCTACCGTCGCTCGGCCGAGCCCGTCGCGGCGGAGGCGGCGGCCAGCGAGGTGGCGGACGCGCGCCACTCGGCCGCCGACCACCAATGACGCCATGGCCCATCAACCCGCCGGGATCCCCCGCACACGAGGTGAGCGCATGAGTCGAGTCCCCACCGCCCTCCCCGCCCTGCTGGCCATCGTCGGTATGCTGTCCTGCGCCGCCCCGGCTCGGGCCGACCCCGCGGGCGACAAGATCCTCAAGGCCACCGACGAGGCCATGACCCGGGCCAAGGACCAGATCTTCGAGTACGAGATCACCACGCAGGAGCCCGGCAAGGCCAAGACCAAGCTGACGATGCGCGTCGCCATCAAGGGGAAGAGCTGGCGCCTCATCGACTTCCTCGCCCCGGGCGACATCAAGGGGATGCGCTACCTGATCCTCTCCTTCTCGCAGATGTGGGTCTACCTGCCCCAGTACCAGAAGGTGCGCCGCGTGGCGAGCCACGCGCGCTCGCAGAGCTTCATGGGCACGGCGCTCAGCCAGGACGACGCGTCCCTCTCCACCTACGGCGAGTTCTACTCGGGCAAGCTCCTCTCCGAGACCAAGACGCACTGGAAGGTGGAAGGGACCAAGCGGCCCGGCAAGGACGCCCCCTACGCCAAGGTCGAGCTGACCATCGCGAAGGACACGCAGCAGGCGACGGAGCTGCTCTGGTTCAACGACAAGGGCGCGAAGCTGAAGACCGAGACCCGCTGGGACTACGAGTGCCAGGGGAACATCTGCGGCCCGAAGTACATGAAGATGGTCGACCACATGCGCGGCGGCATGTGGACCGAGTTCAACCGCCTCGGGTGGAAGGTCAACACGGGCATCCCGGACTCGGAGTTCACCCCCCGCGCCCTGCAGCGCGCCAAGTAGCCACCCCGCCGAAGGGGGCACCCCATGAGAGCAAGTCGGACCCTGCCGCTGGCCCTGTCCCTCTCCGCGCTGGTCGGCCTCTGGCTGCCCGGCCGCGCGGCCGCGGTCGAGCTCGACTTCTCGGGCAAGATCCAGACCGACCTGCGCCTGCGGCCGGCGTCCATCGACGTCGGCCCGTACTACCACCAGCTCGGGATCGGGTCGGGCGTGGCGCTGAACCAGAACCTGCTGCGGGCCAAGGTGGTCGCCAAGGAGGGCCCCTTCACCGGCGTCGCCGACCTCGAGTTCGTGTGGCTCGGCTACTCCCGGGAGATCGAGAGCGTCACCGACCTGTCGCGCGCCGACAAGGTGAACCCGTACTTCCTGCGGGTGAAGGGGCTGTTCGTCGAGGCCAAGGACCTGGCCGTGAAGGGGCTCGATCTCAAGATCGGCCAGCAGGTGGTGGCGTGGGGCGCCGGGGACCAGTTCAACCCGACCAACAACCTCAACTCCAACGACCTCTACGACCCGCTCCTCTTCGGCGAGCTGGTGCCGAACCTGATGGCGCGGGTCGACTACGCCTTCAAGGGGAAGTGGACCCTCGCGGGCGTGCTCGTCCCCATCTTCAGGCCCGCCATCCTGCCGGGCTGGGGCTCCATCGCCATGGCCTTCCCCGACCGCGTGCCGCTGGTCGACGACGGCTTGCGGCGGCGGCTCCAGGTCGAGCAGGCGGCAATCGCCGGCCCGCTGGCCGACGCGCTCGCACAGATAGGCGGCACGGCGCCCCGCTACGGCACGGTCGTGGCCGGCGCCACGCCGGTCCTGCCCGACACCAGCTTCAAGAACCTGCAGGGCTCGGTGCGCCTCGCGGGCGTCATCAAGGAGCAGGACATCGCGCTCAGCTACTACGCGGGGCGCACCGACATGCCCCACCCGTACCTCAACGTCTCGCGCCAGGTCCCGGGCCGCATCTGCGACCCGCTCGACGCCTCGCGCTGCGTCGACGGGACCATGCAGACGTCGACCTACCTCGGCTACCCCCGCATGCAGGTCGTCGGCCTGAACATGTCCGGGCAGATGAACCCGTTCAAGTGGATCTCGAAGAAGATCGAGTCGCTCGGGTACCGCCTCGAGGTCGGCCTCTTCCTGCCGCAGGCGGCGAGCCTGACGCTGCTCCAGGACGCGATCGACATGGGCTCGTTCTACCAGCAGCCCGCGGGCGAGTACGCGTACGGCGGCAAGTACGTGGACGCGAGCGGCAACGTCATCAGGCACCCCAACGTCGTCGACTCCACGCCCTTCCTCAAGTGGACCCTGGGCCTCGACTACACCTTCAACGAGCACCTCTACGCCAACGTCCAGTGGGTGCACGGCTTCGTCGACGAGTTCGGCGCCGGCGACTTCATCCACCAGGGCTGGTACGCCGCCAGGGGGGGCATCACCAGCCAGCCGGCCGACACCCTCGTGTGCCTGATGGCCCAGAGCGGGAACAACTGCGCGCGCGAGATCCTGCGGCCGCGCCTCGGCGACTACCTGGTCCTCGGCGTGGACGTCAAGCTGCGCGAGGAGCGCGTCCTCTTGCGCCTCTTCACCATCTGGGCGCTCAACGGCGTGGTCGACGACCACTACGACGAGGGCAAGGGGAGGCGCGTCCAGACGAAGCGCTCGATGTTCACGGCGGAGGGCTTCGCGGCGGTCATCTACCCCGAGTTCAACTACAACTTCCGCAACGGCCTCGAGCTCGGCTTCGGCGCGCTGGTGATGCCGGGCCGGGAGCACACCAAGTTCGGCGACCCCGCCACCGGCGGCCACCTGGTCTTCGGGCGGGCGCGGTACAGCTTCTGATCAGCGGGGACGCTCCCGTCCCCCCTCACGCGGCCGGGCCGCCTCCGCCGCCTCCACCGCGCACCCGGCGTCTCACTCACCGGCCGGGACCCGCAGCGCGGCCAGGAAGAGCGCCCCCCGACCATGGACGTTTCGAACTGCCTCCCAGCGCGCGCCCCGGAGTACCGCCACCCCGCAAGTGTACGTCTGATAGGGGACATTATGTAACCTGGCACGCAGTTCCAGCCCGCGGCACCGACGGTGTGGTCGGGGCAGGATAGGGGTCGCCGGTGGCTGCGGGCGGCACGGTGCAGCAGGTGGGTTTCAGTCCACGTAGGGCGGCTCGTGGTCGGCGGACTCGACCACGACGCGGCGGCCGGCCGGCGGCCCGCGCTGCCACAGGCCCAGGTGCCGCAAGATCTTCTCGCACACGGTCGCATCCTGCACGACGGCGATCAGCCGCAGCTCGCCGCCGCACTTCGAGCAGTGCAGAACGTCCTCGCGCCACACCCGGCGGAACAGCTCGGACCAGGTCAGACGGCGGGCGCGACCGGGATCGTCCGGGCCGCCGATGTCGGCGTCGGACTCGTACGCGGCGCCCGGCTGCTGATGCTGCAGATCAACAGGCGGCTGGTGCGCCTGCAGCGCCGCGACCACCGCAGGCTGCTGCTCGTCGACGGCCACACCGCCTTCGCTGGCGGCCTCAACATCTCCGACGCCTACCTCACCACCGAGGTGAGCCCCGGCTGGCGCGACACCCACGTCCGGGTCGCGGGGCCGGTCGTCGCCGAGCTCGACCGTCTCTTCGTCTCGACCTGGCAGTACGTGACCGGCCACGGGCTGCGGCTGCCCGACCCCCCGCCGCTGCCGGTCGGCGACCAGCACGTCGCCGCGCTGGGCTCCACCCTGCGGCGGCACCGCACCGAGATCTACCACGCCTACCTGCAC
>JACRCY010000348.1 GCA_016218785.1 Deltaproteobacteria bacterium | reverse complement strand
GAAGACCTGTCCGCAGGAGGAGATCGTGGCGCGCGTCGATCGCGTGGTCGGCCGCGTCGGCGGCGCAGCCGCGCGCGCCTCGGCGATGAGTTCCTCGCCGAGCGCCATGAGCCGGTCTTCCCGGAGCTGGGACTCCAACTCGTCAAGCCCCCTGAGCGGGGCCCGGACCGACAGCAGGATCCGGCCGCGCTGAGCCTGAAAGGAGATCCGGTCACCAGCGCTCGTGCGCAGCACCAGCGAGCCCGGGTGCCCGGAGATCGCCAGCCCACGCCTGGCGGCCGCCGCCTCGATGCGGTCGAAGAAGCCCGGTGCCTCCTGCTCCGGGATCGCAACGAGGAGCTGGCGGCCAACGCAGGCCTCCAGCGGACCGCCGCCCCCGATGCCGAGCGTCAGAATGAGGAGCCACCGACGGCTCCTGCGCCACAGCGCCACGGCGACGCACGCCGCCGCTGCCGCCAGCAGGCCGGCCGGCCAGCCTGCAGGCAGCGTTCCCGCGACGAGGCCGATGACGACCGCCCCCCCCGCCCCGACGACCGGCCGGCGTACCGCGGGCGGCACGACCTCCCCCGGGCGTAGGTCCCGCGGCACGTCGGGCCTCACGCCGAGGCACCCGGCGACGTAGG
The DNA here is from genome assembly GCA_016218785.1 of Deltaproteobacteria bacterium. GTDB lineage: Bacteria > Myxococcota_A > Polyangia > JACRCY01 > JACRCY01 > JACRCY01. The sequence goes on along the minus strand of JACRCY010000348.1, from coordinate 7,742 downwards.
CCGCCGCTTGCTCGCAGATCGTCAGGTCAGGGGAGTCCGCGGCGCCGCAGCCGTGCAGCGCGACGGCCAGCAGCAGCGCCCGGGCGGCTGCGAGAACGCCCACCGATCCTCCCCAGTCTACGACTCCTCCGACGGGTTCGAGCCGGGCGGGGACTGCTGGCACGGATCATCGGGCAGGGGCGGGAGCGGCTCGGCCCGGGCCGGGGTGCGCGACATCTCCCACTCCATCAGGGGCCGGAGCAGCGCGTTCGCCAGCGCCACGGTCGCCGGATGGTCCTCGTCCGCATGCGCGGAGACCCGCACCACGTACGTGCGCAGGGCGTCGTTGAAGGCGTTCAGCTTGTCGCGCAGGTTGAGGGCCGGCTCGTCCCGCGGCGGCGGCGCCGTGGTGACCCCGAGCGCCTGGCCGTAGACCAGGTGCGCGGCGCGGAGCACGCGCAGGAACACCTCGCCGCCCAGCGAGCGCACCACGTCGTCGAGCTTCTTGCTGCGGATGCGCTCGAGCCGGGTGTCCGACTCGGACCACTCGATCTTGTACTGGAGCTGGGTGAACTTGAGCCCGTCCGGAAACACCGCGTCGAGCACGGTCCGCGCCCGCGCCGCGAACGGCGCGCCGTCGCCGGCCAGCTTGCTCCAGCCGAACAGCCAGTCGAGGAACGCGCTCCAGGCGGCGTCGAGGGCGCGGTCGATCTCGCGCAGGCGGTCGGCGTCCACCGCCGGCGTCGCCGGGTACTTCGCCGAGGCCGCCGCGCGCAGGTCCAGGTGCGCGGCGGACAGGTGGCCGAAGGCCTTGTGGATGGGAGGTGGCAGGACGCCGGCCGCGCGGGCCGCCGTCACCAGCTCGGTGCCGACGGTGATGGCGCCGGCCACGTCGAGCTTGGGCAGCACCACCAGGTCAGCGGGGGAGTACGTGCGCGTCATGTGCCTCCTTCCTCCTTGGCCGGGGTCACGTCTTCGAGATCCTCATGAAACCGCAACGGGAGCGCCCCGTCTATGAGCGGAAGTTAGTTTTGCCGGCCGGCCCTCTTGGCGACCGGTGGCGACGCGGGCGGCCGTTGTCAACTGATGCCAGCGGTTGATGGCGTCGACCGGCCCTTGTCCCGCATCCTGGGCCATCGCCAGAGGTAACGGGGGATGACCAGCGTTGCGTTGCCGACGGCCCCGGAGCGTCGCCCCGTGCTCGACGCCATCGTCCCGGACACGTCGATGACCAGGCTCTCGGAGGACGACCTAGCCGCGCTGCTCGAGACCTTCCCGCACGGTCTCCTGCTCTGCGACACCAACGCGACCATCGTGGTGGCCAACCGGGCCGCGCGCGACCTCCTGGGGCTGGCTGCCGCCCGCTCGGGTGGCGTCCGGTTGCCCCTGTCCGCCGCCGGCCCGGCCGGGTCGGCCCTCGCGTGGGCCGTGGCGGAGGCGGCCGGCGACCGGCGGGCCCCGGCGTGGCGCACGCGTGTGTCAACGCGCGACCGGGGAACTCTGCGCGTCCTGGCCCAGTGCACCGGGCCAGAGCATGTGGCGCTCCTCGTCCGCCGCGAGTCAGCGCCCGAGACGGACGTGCACCGCGTCCTCGTGACGCAACTCCGCCTCGCCGGCCGCTGCGCTCGCCTCGCCGGGTGCGTCTACCGGGGCTGGTCGAACCAGGAGATCGCGGACGCGCTCCAGATACCGCTGGGGCGCGTCAAGTGGCGGCTGGCCCAGGTGTTCCGCCAGGTTGGCGTGCGGCGCCGCTCGGCGCTCGTCCTCGCGGTGGACCGCGCCCTCGCGGGCTCGCAGGCGGCCAGCCCGCGCGGCCCGGCGGGCGCCGCGACCGAGCCCCCCCACGGACAGGTCGCGCCCCTGCCGAGGTGCGAACCGCGGTTCCTCCTCAGTCTGCGGAAGTTCCTCGAGGGCGTGGACATCGGGCTCGCCGCCGCCGCTGGCGGCGGCCAGGTGCGGTGGGCCAACCCCGAGGCCCAGCGGTGGGTGTTCGCCCGCCTGCGCCCGGCCGCGCCGGGCGAGGCCAAGGCGCTTGCCTTCCTGAAGGCCGCGGCCCGCGTCGCGGCCACGGAACGGGGGCCCACGCAGACGCTCTGGCTGGAGCTGTCGGGGGACTTCGTCCACGCCACGCTGTGGCACGCGGGCGCGGGCCTGGCAGGCATCCAGTTCCACCGCGAGCGCCTTCGCGCGGCCGACGTGGAGACGCTGCTGCGCGAGCGCTTCCGGCTGTCGCCGCGCCAGATCCAGGTGGCCCTGCTGATCGCGCGCGATCACAGCAACCGTGAGATCGCGCGGGCGCTCAAGATCCGGGAGGGCACCATCAGGTCCGGGTCCACGACCATCTACGCCAAGCTGGGCGTGCACAACCGCCTGGATCTGGTCGCGCTCCTCGACGAGCTGGGCGCGGCGCCCACGCCCCCGGAGTGACGCCGCCGCTGCCGCGCCATGCTGCGCATCCTGACCCTCGATGAGCCGCGGCTGATCGCGGCGCTGCGCGGCGGCTACTTCCGCCGCGCGCACGGTCAGATAACCGCCGCCGCAGGCATCGACGAGCTGCTCGAACGCGTCGCGGCGGTCCAGCCCCACCTGGTCTTCGTGGTGGACCGCGGGGCGCCGGCAGGCCACCGGCGCGACATCGCAGTCGAGGTCCGGTCTCGCACCACCGGCAGAGCGCCCCTGGTGCTGCTTGCGGCGGCCGAGGACGCGCTGCCCGCGGAGGATTCGCACCAGTACGACGCCGTCGTCTCGCTCGAGGACCCGGCGCCCGATCTGGTGGCGGTGGTGGCGTCGGCGACGGACGTGCCGCCGCGACGCCGCCCGCGCCTGCCGGTGACGATCCCGGCCCTGCTCCTGGCCCCGGGGGGCCCGGGCATCGAGGGGGTGGCCGTGGACCTCAGCCACGCGGGCGCCGGCCTGCTGCTCTCGCGAACCATGTCGGCCTGCGACCGTGCCTTCGTGCTGTTCCATCGGCGCGACGGCCGGCGGGTCAGCCTCCAGGTGGAGCCGATCTGGCAGCGCGCGTCGGCCGCAGCCTCCGCCCGGGTGGGGGTGCGGTTCTACGCGGCCACGCCTCGCGATATCAGGGCCGTCTACGACCTGGCGTTCTGGCGCATCGTCACCTGCGGAAGTGACCGGGTCATCTACCTCCAGGGGGAGCTGAATGCGGGCACGTCCTTCTCGGGCGTGCTCGAGCACGTGACGAGCGTCCGGTTCCTGGACCTGGGTGCCATCGCGGGCGCGGACACCACGGGGCTCAGGGGATGGCTCGATTTCGTGCGGCGGCTCCCGCCCCGGCCGCCACTGCTCCTGCGCCGGGTGCCGGGGGCGCTCGCCACCCGGCTCGTGCCCGAGCCCTCAACGTCGTTCCGGTGCGTGATCGAGTCGCTGCTGGTGCGCTACGAGTGCCTGCGCTGCGGCGCGGAGGTCGATGCCGAGCAAGCGCCGGAGGCGAGGCCGCCGGCCCCGACCTGTCGAGACTGTGGCGGCGAGCTGGAGGCCGTAGGCGCGCCGCTCGAGGGGGCGCGGCGATGCTGAGTCGACGCGAGAGTCGGCCAGTGGGGGTGACGATGGAGAAGCGCCAGTCATCAGGCCCCTGGGACCCCACGACGCTCCGCTGGCGGGTCCGCGAGCGAGGCGGCACCACCACCGTCGAGTTCAGCGGCGAGCTCAACGAGGACACCGACTTCGGCGATCTCGGGCGCGTCCTCCGGGGGAGCGTGGTCTTCGACCTCGCCGAGGTCCGCCGCATCAACTCGTACGGGGTCCGCGCGTGGCTGGCGTTCGTGCGGGAGCTGCCGGCGGTCAGCGCGCTGGTGCTGGCACGCTGCTCGCCCGCGTTTGTCATGCAGCTCAACCTGGTCCGCAACCTCCGTCATGGCGCGCACGTGCGCTCGTTCCTGGCACCCTACGTCTGCGAACGCTGCGGGCACGAAGAGGCGAAGCTGCTCGACGTCGCGGCGCTGCCCCGGGAGGGTGGCCTCCCCCCGCCGCGGCAGTTCCGCTGCGGCCAGTGCGGCGCCCCCATGGAGCTCGACGACATCCCCGACCGCTACTTCGCCTTCCTCGACGGCGACGGCGAGGAGGCACGTCGGCCACGGTGAGCCTCCGTCACACCGCGCCAGCGCGCAACGCCAGCGCCTGCCCGGCCCGGGCGTGCATGGCCTTGATCGTCGCCGCGTAGTCCTTCGTCCCGAAGACGCCGCTGCCGCTGACGATGACGTCGGCGCCGGCCGCGGCCACCTCGGCCACGTTGTCGAGCTTCACGCCCCCGTCCACCTCGATGTGGGTGTCGAGGCCCAGGCGCGTCAGCGCCGCGCGCAGCGCCTCGATCTTCGGGAGCACGGCCCGGATGAACTCCTGGCCACCGAAGCCCGGGTTGACGCTCATGAGGACCACCATGTCCAGATCGCCCAGGACGTGGTCGAGCACGGACCGCGGCGTGGCCGGGTTGAGCGCCACGGCGGGCCGCTTGCCCAGCTCCCGGATCTGCTGGATGACGCGGTGCAGGTGGGTGCAGGCCTCGGCGTGCAGGCACAGCAGATCGGCGCCGGCCCGCGCGAAACCCTCCACGTAGCGCTCGGGCTCGACGATCATGAGGTGGACGTCGAGCGGCAGCGTCGTGACGCGCCGCACTGCCTGCACCACGGCGGGCCCGATCGTGATGTTGGGGACGAAGCGCCCGTCCATGACGTCGACGTGGATCCAGTCGGCGCCGCCGGCCTCGACCGCGCGCACCTCGTCGGCGAGCCGGCCGAAATCGGCGGAGAGGATTGAAGGGGCTATCAGGGCTTTCACGACGTGGATTCAAGCACACGCGGCGGGCGCTGGCAAACGGCCATGGCCGCGGGTGTGATCGCGGCCAGTCGCCCGGAAGCCGGGCCCCTGGTCCGCCGCGACGGGAGGGCCGACGCGCAGCGGGCCCTGCCGTTGGTGCCAAGATCTTTCACCAGGTGAAAGAAATCGTCGCCAACCACGTGGTTCGTGCCAGGAACTTTCACCTGGTGAAAGAACAGGCCGCCAACGTCGGCCCGCGGCACCGGACCCCGGGCCCCGGAGGTCGACCGACGCACGCCCCGCATCTAGGCGTGGCGGCGCAGGCGGGCCGCCACGAAGCCGTCGGCGTCGTGGCGGTGCGGCAGCGTGCGCAGCAGCCCGTGGGCGTCAAGGAGGGGCGCCACGGCCGGCTCGTCGGGCGCCTCGAGGCGGAAGCCCGGGTGGCGCTCGAGGAAGCGCGCCACCTGCCCGGCCCCCTCCGCGGGCGTCACCGTACAGACGCTGTAGACCAGCACGCCGCCCACCCTGACCCGCGGCGCGAGCGCGCCCAGGAGCTGCGCCTGCACCGCGGCGAGGCGCGCCACGTCGGCGGCCTCCCGCCGCCATTTCAGCTCGGGGTGGCGCCGCAGCACGCCCAGGCCGGTGCAGGGAGCGTCGAGCAGCACGCGGTCGTACGCCGCCGCGAGGCGGGCCCCGGGCGCCGCGAGATCCACCTCCACCGGCGTGATGCCCGCGGCGCCGAGGCGCCGGGCGTGCTCGATCAACAGCGCGAGCTTCCGGGCCGAGCGGTCGGCCGCGTCGATCAGCGCGCCACCCGCGGCCAGCTCCGCGAGGTGCGTGCTCTTGCCCCCCACGCCGGCGCAGGCGTCGAGGATGCGCTCTCCCGGTGCCGCGCCACAGAGGCGGCCCACCGCCTGCGCCCCGAGATCCTGGACCGTGCAGAGACCGTCGCGGAAGGCGCCCAGCTCCGCGGGCGAGGACGCCCCGCGCAGCCGGAGCGCCTCGGGCAGCAGGGGCGAGGCGTGGAGCTCCGCGTCGGGCCGCTCCGCCGCGATGGCGCGCAGCGCCTCCGCGCGACCGCCGCGGGCCGGGTTGGCGCGGAGCCACACCGGCGCCGCGGTGTTCTGCGCGGCCGCGAAGGCCACCGCCTCCTCCGGGCCGACCTCGGCCAGGTAGAGGCGCGCCAGCCACTCGGGGTAGGACTCCCGCGCGACCATGAAGGCGACCGGGTCGGCGTCCGGCGCCGGAGCCGCGGGTTCGCCGTCGCGCGCGAGCTTGCGGAGCAGCGCGTTGGCGAAGCCGGCCAGGCGCGGCCCCCTGAGCCGCTTCACCTCCTCGACGGCGTCGTTGACGGCGGCGTGCGCCGGCACGCGCTGCAGGCACAGCATCTGGAAGGCCGCCACCCGCAAGGCGTCGCGCACCCGCTGGTCGACTCGGCCGAGCCCGCGGGGGGCGCACGCCTCGAGCGCGCGGTCCAGGCGGCCGCGCAGGCGGAGCACGCCGTAGCACAGCTCGGTCGCCAGGGCCCGGTCGGCCGCGGACAGGCCGGAGCGGTCCAGCTCGCCCGCGAGCGCCAGGGTGGCGTAGGCCCCGTCCGCGACGCGCGCCCGCACCTGGCGCGCCACGCCGCGCGCGGTCGGGCCGGTCGCCGCGGCGCCTCGCGTCATGGGCCGAGGAGCGTGCCCGGCGGCACGGCGCGACCCGCGAGCAGCGCCTGCGCCGGCAGGCGCCGGCGGCCTGCCACCTGCAGCTCGCGGAAGGCCACCGCGCCGGAGCCGCACGCGACGATCAGCCCGTCGCGGTCGGCGCCCAGCACCGTGCCCGCGGCGCCGCGGCCCGAGACGACCTTCGGCACGAACAGCAGCAGCCGCTCGCCGCCGAGCGTGGTGAAGGCGCCGGGCCACGGGTCGACGCCGCGCACGAGGTCGCGCACGCGCTCCGCCGGCTGCGTGAAGTCGACGCGGCCGTCGTCCTTGGCGAGCCGGGGCGCCAGGGTCGCCAGCGCGTGGTCCTGGGGCTCGGCCTCGAGCGGCCCGTGCTTGAGCCGTGCGAGCGCCTCCAGCAGCAGGCGGGCGCCCACGGGGGCGAGCTTCGCCTCGAGGGAGCCGGCCGTCTCCTCCGGGGTGATCGGCACGGCGCCCCGGAGCAGCATGGGCCCGGTGTCCATCCCCTCGTCCATACGCATGATGGTGACGCCGGACTCGGTCTCCCCATGGATGATGGCCCACTGGATCGGCGCGGCGCCCCGGTAGCGCGGCAGCAGCGACGCGTGGACGTTCACGCAGCCGAAGGGCGGGATGTCGAGGACCGCCTTGGGCAGGATCTTCCCGTAGGCCGCGACGACGATGACGTCGGGAGCCAGGTCCTGCAGTTCGGCGCGCACCTCGGCGCCGCCCTCGCCGCGAATGCGCTCCGGCTGCAGCACGCGCAGCCCGGCGCACAGGGCCGTCTCCTTGACCGGTGGGGGCGCCAGGGCCCGGCGGCGCCCCTTGGGCTTGTCGGGCTGGGTGACCACGGCCACGACCTCCTCGGCGGCGCAGAGCGCCTCCAGGGTGGGGACCGCGAACTCCGGCGAGCCCATGAACACGGTACGCAGCCGATCCATCGCTCTCCTGCCTACAGGTGGGCACGGTACTCGCCGCGGGTCACATCGTCGCGCAGCACGCGGTGCGCCTCGTCGAGGACCCGCCGGACGGCGGCCAGCGAGTCGCGGAGCCCGTCCCCCAGCGCCGGCTCGGCCACGGCGGGCTCCAGGTCCACCCTGGCCTCGCGCCACGCGCGCTCGACGTCGGCGGCCGTCGCGTCCCGCGGCAGCCCCAGCACGGCGAAGTAGTCGCCCTCCCGCACCAGCGGCAGCAGGGCCTCGACCCGTGCGCGCAGGGCCGCGGTCTCGGCCTCGGTGAGCAGCCGCGGCGCCGCTGCCGGGGCCGCGTCGGGCGGCACCACGGCCATCTGCACCGTGTCGCGCGGCGCGGCCTCGGCCGGCGGCG
>JACRCY010000343.1 GCA_016218785.1 Deltaproteobacteria bacterium | reverse complement strand
TTCCGCTACGCCTATCCCCACTGCAGCAACAACTTCTCCGGTTGCTCGACGTGGACCCGTCAGCCTACCGCTGACAAGTGTTCCCTCACGAGAGCCGGAAATTCCCCAGTGTCCCCTCCCGTTGGTGCGGAATGTAGGTTTACGCGTCGCGTAACCTCTGATACAAGCCAGGGTTCCGGGGGCACCTGCGGCGCGATGCCGCGCACGGGCGCCGCCCGGGCGGAGGCGATCATGGCGAGCAAGGTCTTCCTCACCGGGTTCCCCGGGTTCATCGCCAGGCGGCTCGTGGACCGGCTCTTGCGCAAGGATCCGGAGGCGAGCTTCGTCTTCCTCGTGGAGGCGCGGCTCGAGCGCACGGCCGCGGAGTCCCTCCGCGAGCTGCAGGCGCGGCACCCGAGCCTCGGCGGCCGGGCCAAGATCGTCACCGGCGACATCAGCAAGCCCCTCCTGGGGCTGAGCCAGGACACCTACAACATCCTCGCCGCGGGCACCACGCACGTGTGGCACCTGGCGGCCATCTACGACCTGGCCGTGCCCGCGGCCCTCGCCTACCGCGTCAACGTGGTGGGCACGGCCAACGTCCTCGATTTCTGCGGCGCCTGCCGCAACCTGAAGCGGCTCGACTACGTTTCCACCTGCTACGTCAGCGGCACCCGGCAGGGGCTCGTGCTCGAGCGGGAGCTCGACGAGGGGCAGGGCTTCAAGAACCACTACGAGTCGACCAAGTGCTGGGCCGAGATCGAGGTCCGTCGCCGCATGGACCGCATTCCGACCTGCATCCTCCGGCCCGCCGTCGTCATCGGGGACTCGAAGACCGGCGAGACCGACAAGTACGACGGCCCCTACTTCCTCATCGCCGCGCTCGTGAAGGTGCCCACCTTCGTGCCGCTCATCAACATCGGCGAGGGGCACTCGTCCCTCAACCTGGTGCCCGTCGACTTCCTCGTGGCCGCCATGGCGGAGCTGTGGGTCCAGGACGAGGCGCTGGGCAAGACCGTCCACCTCGCCGACCCCTACCCCCACGCATCCCGCGAGGTGTTCGGCGGCATCCTCCGGGCGATGGGCTTCCGCAAGCCGGTCGTCGACGTGCCCCCCGCGCTCCTCGAGGCCTCCCTGTCGGTGGAGGCCCTGCGGCGGTTCCTCCGGGTCCCGAAGCAGCTCGTCACCTACGCGAACCACGAGGTCCACTACGACACCACCAACCAGCGCAAGCTGCTGGAGCGGACCGGCGTCGGCTGCCCCGACCTGCTCTCGTACCTGCCGGTGCTGGTCGACTACGTCAAGCGCAACCCGAAGAAGCGCTTCCTCGACGACCGGGAGGCGCGGCGGTAGGTGCGTAGCACCTAGTTCCGCGCCACCGTGATGACGACGGGGTGGAGGCCGCCGTCCAGGCCGGTGAAGCGGACGCGCAGGAGGCCGTCAGGCGTCATCTCCGGCGCCAGGTCGAGAACGCCGTCCATGTCGACGTTCGTGACCGTGTAGCCGTCGGGCACGTAGAAGAAGAGGTCGGTCAGGTGAGCGAGCGTGGTGTGGATGTGGGCGACGAGGGTCCCCGTGTCGGCGGTCCACATGGGCTCGTCGACGATGCCCGCGCCCATGAGCACGTGCCGGTTGGTCGCGAGGTACGTCGGCGCGTCCACGGGCTTCGCCACCAAGCGGTACACGCGCACCGCGCGCGGCTGGAGCTCGGCCGACAGCGTGCCCCGCACCGTGCCGACGTAGGTGTTGGTCCAGAACTCGTAGGCGAGGTAGTCGGCGGCCGGGTCGAGACCGACCGCGTCGAGGTCGAGCGACACCGTGCGCGCCGCCTCGGGCATGTCCACTGGCGGTGACGCCCCGAGGTCGCGGTTCGTCCCCCAGTTGAACAGGCCGACCACGTGCGCGCTGCCGCCCGCGTCGCCACCCGCGTCGGTCGCGAGGTCCCACACCTCCGGGTACTCGCGCGTGAGCAGGTCCATGGGCCGCGCGGTGAGGCCCTGCAGCGGCAGCACGCGGCGGTAGATCTCGATCTGCTCGGCCGTGAGCGTGGTCGGGTCCTCGCCCAGCGAGAGCATGCCGCCCGAGAGGGCGGCGGCCGAGATCCAGGCCTGCGCTTCCTCGCCGATGAGGTCGCGGAAGAAGACCTGGTCGTGGTGGTTCCACCAGATGCGGCCGTTCATCCAGTAGCGCCGCGCCGCCATGCGCAGCGCCGGCTTCAGCCCCTGCCCCGAGATGCCGCCCTGGCCGTGCGACTCGCCGCGACACTCGCCCGCGTCCCAGCAGGGCCAGTCGTCGAGCCCGACGCGGAAGGCGTCGACGAGCCCGTAGTTGGGGAAGCACATGGAGATGTTGATGAGGTAGATGTCGGGGCCGAGCGCCTCGCGGAAGGCCTTCACCGCCGCGCGGTACGCGGTCGTGTTGGTGACGTCCAGGTTCACCGGCATCTCGGAGAGGAGCGCGTAGTACGCGAAGTCCATCTTGACGCTCTCGAAGCCCCATCCCTTGATGCGGCTGCCCAGGTCGCGCACGTGATCCACGACCTCGTCGCGGCCGATGTCGAGGGCGCGCTTGTCCGCCGGGATGAGGGCGGCGCCGAAGCTGTTCTTCTCCAGCAGCCACTCGGGGTGCGCCGTCGCCAGCTGCGAGCCCAAGGCCGCGTCGAAGGGGGCGATCCAGAGCTCGGGCTTCAGGCCGACCGCCTTGATGTGGTCGGCGGAGGCCGTCATGCCCGACGGGAAGGTGTCGCCCGCGTTCCAGTCGCCCCACGCGTCCTGCCACCCCTCGTCGAGCTGCATCGAGGAGAGGCCGTAGCGCTGGAAGCTTGCCGCGAGGGAGTCGGCCGCCGTACGGACCCAGCCCTCCGACAGGTCGGGCTTGCCCGGGCCGAGGTACCACGAGTCCCAGCCCGAATAGGGGAGCGGCGGGAGGGTGATGCTCTTCTCGGCCTTCACCTGCTCCGCGTAGGTCTCGAGGGCGGCGTGGGGCGATTTCGTCCCGAGGATCATCACGGCCGTGCCGCCGGAGACCCGCTTCCCCTGCGGCGCGGCGACGTCCCACGGGAAGCGCGCCTCGGCCCACATCTCGGTCATGGGCACACGCCCGTTGACGGGCGCCGCGCCGGCCGGGTCCCCGGCCATGGCGATCTGTGGCGTGGCCCAGTCGAAGGCGAGGAAGCCGGCGAGGAAGGAAGCGCCCGAGGCGAGGTCGTGCGCCAGCGCGCTGCCGTTCGAGTAGGTCGAGGGGTCGCGCACGATGGCGGGCTGGTTGCGGTCGGTGAGCGCGGTCGAGCCGGGGTAGACGGCGACGTAGAAATCGACCAGCTCGTCGGAGCCGTTCTGGAGCACGCGTACCTTCGCCGGGTCGTCGCCGACGAGGAAGCTGCCCTCCTCGGAGCGCGCGGCGCGGAACGGGTAGATGCGGCGCAGGGTCACGTCCTTGCCCGACCGGTTCTCGAAGTCGGTTTCCCAGCGGAGGACGCCGGGCGCGGCCGCGTCGAGCACGAGGCGCGCCTGCACCTTGACGCCGGAGCCGGTGTCCGCGTCGCAGGTGGCCTCGCTGTGGGTGACGACCCCGGCGTCCTTGTCCTTCTCGGTGTCGACCTTGCACGACATGGTCCGGCCGAGGCTGGTGAAGAGGCGGGCGCCGTCGGCAACCACCGCGTCGACGGCGAAGTGGAGGTTCTGCACCTCGACCCCCGTCGCCTTGTCGCGCAGATCGATGGCGCCGTCCGCCCGGCGGAGCGTGACCTCGACGATGTCGTCGCCGAAGGTGATCGGCGCGGGCGGGCTGCAGGCCACCGTGAGTGTCATGGCCCCGAGTGCCAACGCTGGAACCAGTGATCGCATCGTCGCCTCCCGCAGGCCTGTCGCCGCGACGGATCCGATGCTATCGCCTTCGCCCCCGGTGCCGCAAGGCGCGCCGACTGGCCCGCGAGTCGGCTAAGATGATGGCTCGGTGACCGAGCGCATCTCCACGGGCGAGGTCGAGCGCTGGCTCAACGACCTCTACGTCGCGGCCGAGGGGGCGCGGTTGCGGGCCGAGGACCGCCGCAAGGCCGTGGAGGTCGCGGCCATGCTCGACGAGGTCCGGCTGGCGCTGGCGCGCACCGCCCGCACGCGCGAGGTCACGCTGGTCGACGCGGCCGCCGGCAAGGCCTACGTGGGCCTCCTGGCCGCCCGCCTCGTGCTGGAGCCCCTCGGCCGCCGCGGCCGGGTGGTGGCGCTCGAGCGCGAGCCCGGGCGCGCCGCCGCGGCCCGGGCGGCGGCGGGCAGGCTCGGCAGCCACCTGCCCATCGAGTGCCTCGCGGCCGACGTCGGCGATCCGGCGGTGTGGCCGGCCGCGCCCGACCTGGTCGTGGCCCTGCACGCCTGCGGCCCGGCCGCCGACGCCATCATCGACCGGGCGACGGCCGTGGGCGCACGGCGCCTCCTCCTCGTGCCCTGCTGCACCGGCGCCGCCGTGACCGCGGCCTCCGTGGCCGAGGCCGCGGCCCGTACGCTCGGCGTGCCGCGCCACGCCCCGGTGCGCCGCCGCGTCATCCAGGCGATGGTGGACGCCGAGCGGACCCTCGGCTCGAGGCCGCCGGCTACGAGACCGAGGTGGTCGAGCTGGTGCCGCCCACCGTCACCCCCCACAACCTGCTCTGGCGGGCCCGCCGCGTGCGCGAGCCGCGCCGCTCGGCCGCCGCCCGCGCGGCGCTGGAGCGTCTCGCCGCCAGCGGGAGGGTCCCATGACCGCGCCATGAACTTCGCCAACCGCTTCGGCAACACCTTCGACGCGGCCCTGGCCCGGGGGCGCGGGGAGCCCGGGGGCGCCGCCGACGCCTCGCTCCTCGACCTGGCGGTCGTCGCCGGCGTCTTCGTCGGAGCCGCGGCCGTGGTCGCCCCCGCGGTCGAGGCGCTCAAGCTGGCCGTGGCCCGGCGGGGCCGCTGAGCCCGGGCCGCCAACGGCCGCGAGCTACGGGGCCGGCACCAGGCGGGTGCGCAGCGCCTGCAGCGCCCCGCCCCACGCGCGCTCGAACCAGGCCCGCGCCCGCTCCCAGGCGGGGCCGTCGCCCCACCCCGAGTGGGTCAGCTCGAGCCGCGTGCCGTCGAGCGTGGGTCGCAGCTCCACCTTCACCTGCGTCTGCGCCGCGCCCGGGACGTTCATCACGTCGGCCACGGCCTCGGAGCCGCGCCAGGTGAACTCGAGCAGGCGGGGCTCGTCGACCGAGAGGATCGTGCAGCCGAGAGTGGAGTCGCGCTCGGGGTGCGACTCGTCGGGGTCCCAGAAGAGCTCGTAGGCGCCCCCGATCTCCGGCTCCACGTGCGCCCGGAGGCAGAGCCACGAGGCCAGCCCGTCCGCCGTGGTGAAGGCCTGCCAGACGCGGTCCCGCGGCGCCGGCACGTCGACGGTGAAGCGCAGCGGCTCCATGCCGTCACCTCACTCGAGGCTCACCTCGTGCACGTATCCGGCGCACGAAGCGATGACGAGGGCCCCGATGGGGCGATCGGCGCTCGCCGCGTCGGCGGTGAGCTTCTTGTAGATCCCGTCGACGCTCGTGATGCCGGCCGCCTGCGCGTCGGTGAGGGTGTTGATGGCCTGCGCGAGGAACGACTGGCCCTCGTCGTCGAGGATGTCCACCAGCAGCGCGCCCTGGCCGTCGTTGAAGACGAGCGCGAAGGAGGAGTGGCTCTCGGGCGGCTGCACGGTGAGCGTGCCGCAGGCGAGCTGGAGGTCCTGCCCCGCGCCGAAGGTGTCGATGATCTGCGCCGTGAGGTTGCCGTAGTAGGCGCCTACGGTGAGGACCACGCCGTCGATGGTGCCGCCCCCCCACTCGCCCGCCGCCTGGCCGGTGAAGGTGACGTGGCGCGCCGTGCCGCCGCCGTCGGAGGTCGTGCCGCCGTCGCCGACGGCGGCGTCGGTGTCGTACTCGATGGGATCGCACCACGACCCGACCATCACCGGGAGCAGCGCGACGAGCAGCCAGAGCGGCCAGTGACGCCACAGACGCATGCCTCACTCTACCGCAACTCTGCCGACCGCGCCCCCCCGCGGCCCGCGGAGGGTGTGATCACTTGTCCTTGGTGAGCGCCCGCCGGCCGAGTTGAGCAGCGCTACCGGGCCAGCCGGGAGCGGCGCAGGCGCGCGACGTCGGGGGGCGCCGTGCCGCGCGGGTGCGCAGCATCGGGTCGCGGGCAGGGGTC
>JACRCY010000347.1 GCA_016218785.1 Deltaproteobacteria bacterium | reverse complement strand
GTCACGGTTTCGCCCGCGCCTCCGGTGCCGCACCCGGCGCCGGAGATGCGGGCGGTGGCGCCGGCCGTGAATGCCGCGTCGCCGGGAGAGTGACGGCGGGGGTACGCACGTCCTTCGCGCGGGGCCGCCCGAGGAGTGAACCCATGAGTCTGCAGGCTGGTGGGAACTGCGCGCAATGCCGGAGCCGTCAGGGCGGCTACGTGCTCATCGTGAACCAGGACGGGCACGACCGGGCAACCCTGGAGCGGGCGCTGGCGTCGCGCAGGGGTACCGGGTGAAGGTCGCGGCCAGTGGCGTCGCGGGCCAGGAGTGCCTGCGCGAGTCGCTCCCGGCGCGGGCCTGCCTCGTGGTGCTGGAGGTCGAGCTGCCGTTCGCCGACGGCTACCTGTTTCGCCTGGCCCAGGCGCGGGATCCCGACCTCGCCGACATCCCGGTGGTGGTGGTGTACCGGCGCCTGGACCCGACGTTTCGGGCCAACCTGGCGACGGACTACCTGCAGAGACCATTCGAACTCCACCAACTCGCCGCGGTCGTCGCCCGCTGGTGCGCGGCGGCCAGGAAGAACCCGGACGGCTCCCCGAGCCCATAGCTCTTTTGATGTGCCTCCCAGCGCGCGCCCACGTGTAGGAACTTCGAAGCGGGTTTCCCCGGAGTAGGCGGTGTCGGCCGGCTGGCGGTGGCGCAGGGGCAGTGGTCCCTCAGGTGCAAACCGGCTATTCCACAGGTGAGCCGGAGCCGGCAAGGCGCGAGAAGGGCCGCTGCGTGCCACCTCCGTGATGCCGGCTGCAGCAACGCCACGGCCCCAAGGGATTCGGGGTCTTGCGGCGCAGGGCGCGGCTTCCGTTCCGGAATCCGAGCTTCCGTCCCCTGAAACGAAGCCTCCGGGGACGGGGCGAAGGCTTCGGCGCGGGAAAAGGCCCTTCGTGCGCGACGTTGCACGGACGGTTGCAGCCGTCGTGGATTCGTGAGCCGCGCAACAGTCTCCCGGGGCGTGCAACCTGGCGATTCTCAACGGGACGGAGGTTTCGTTTCGGCGCCGGAAGCTTGCGGAACGGCGGCGGAAGCCAATCCCTCGCGGCTCAAGGGTGCCGGGCGCCGGCGGAAGCACGACCGCCGGGCGGGGCCATCACTCGGGGCGTGGCGGAAGCTAGCCGTTGTCCTCGGAGTCGTCCGCCTTCGGGGCGCGACGCGAGGCGAGGCCCAGCCGGATGAGGTAGCTCCGCTTGGTGATGACGGTGCGGGCGCCGGTGGCCCACTCGTCGAACGCGAGCTTGAGGGCGATGAGCTTGTCCTTGCGCGCCGGATCCGGCCCCGGCATGGCCGCGAGCGGCGGCGTGGGCCCGAGGGCGGTCTCCACCAGCTGACCGAGGTGGGCGCGCAGGGCGCGGGTGATCCCCCGCTTCTCGAGCAACTCGACGGCCTTCTTGTCGGCCTCGCGGCTGGCGGCGCGGCCGGGATCGGTCCCGGCCTCGAGCGTCTTGACGCGCGCCAGGAAGGTCGCCACGCCCTTGACGGAGTCCGGGCCCTTGGACGCGGCCAGCTTCTCGAAGACGTACTCCGCGGCCTTGGGGAACCCGCGGCGGAGCGCGGCGTAGGCGCGGGCGAAGTTCGGCTCGTCCCACGCGTCGATCTCGGCCTGGGCGAGACGCTGCGCGACCGCAGCCGCCGTGTCGTCCTCCACGCGGCCGGTCGGCTGGGCCAGGCAGGCGAGGAGCAACGTGCGGAGCTCGCAGCGGTACACCGTCCCGTTCGCGCCCCTACGCCGCCTGCCTGGGGCTGAATTCCAGCGTCGCCGGGCGGCGGACCGGACGCGGCGCGTGCGCGGCGCAAGGTCCGCGCACCGGCCCCGGGACCCGCGGCGCGTCCGACAGCGCGCGACCAGCCAGCAGGTGCCCCAGCTGGAACGCGAGCGCGGCCAGGTAGCCCACGGCGCCTCCGGCGCACAGCGCCAGGATGGCGTCCGCGCGCCCCACGAGCGCGAGCGCGACGAACACGGTGGCGAAGCAGTCGCGCTTGATGACGACGCGCAGCACCGTCATGACCGCGCCCCCCAGCCGTTGCAGCCTGCGCTGACTTTCCGTCGGGGCGAACTCCCACGCCAGCGCGAACTGGTCGCCGGTGCGGTAGACGCGGGCCAGCAACCAGTAGACGAGGATCCGCCCGGCGAGCGCCGCCAGCGCGGCGAGCCCGCCGACCACGAGCGCCCAGGTCGCACCGGAGCGCCACAGGTTGACGGTGAGGCCGACGATGAAGCTCAGGCTCGCGAGGTCGTCGGAGACCGTGTCGAGCCAGGCCCCGAGCCGCGAGCGCAGGTGCTTGAGCCGCGCCAGCTCGCCGTCCACGCCGTCGAGGATGGAGTGGGCCTCCAGGCACAGGGCGCCGATGAGGGCCGCCAGCCAGCCGCCGCTCGCGCACACGAGCCCCCCGACGAGGCCGAGGACCAGCGTCAGCAGCGAGACCTGGTTCGGGTGGACGCCGGTGCGCATGAGGAGGCTGGTGAGGACGATCGAGATGCGGCGGTTGAGGTGCCGCGCGAAGACGCCGTCGGTAGGCTTCCGCAGCGTGGCGAGGAGGCAGCGCTCTGCCCGTCGCGCCTCGGCCGGCGTGCCCGCCGGCAGCGTGGACTCGCGCAGCAGCGCGAGCGTCGGGCTCCGGGTCGGCCGGCGGGCCACGACGGCATCGAGGCCGCGGGCCGCCGCGACGGCGCAGGAGGCCGCGCCCGCGACGCCGGCCACGACGCAGGCCACCGCGCGCCAGTCGCCGCCCACCCGGCCGGTCACGGCCGTGCCCGGCGCC
>JACRCY010000346.1 GCA_016218785.1 Deltaproteobacteria bacterium | reverse complement strand
GAGCACCCCGGCACCGGGGCGCGGGTGGAGTTCGAGTCGCCCCTGCCGGAGGACCTGCGCGCCTTCGTCGGGCGGTGAGTCAGCGCCTGGGGCCGAGGGCCTCGAGCTTCGCGCGCGTCGCCTTCACGTCGTCGGCGCGCTGCTCGGCGGCGGAGAGCTTGAGGAGCGTGTCGAGGACGGCGCGGCGCTCCTCCTTGAGGTTCATGCGCTCGTAGAGCCCTGCGAGCGCCTCGTGCGCGCGGGGGTGAGAGGGCTGCAACTGCGCGGCCTGCTTCGCCGCCGCCACCGCCTTGAGGGCGAAGCCCTGCTTCGCGAACAGCTCCGCCGCCCTACTCAGTAATTTCCACCGGGGTCGCTGTCTCACTCACGTTGGCGGAGAGGGCTCCTCGTCGTCGAACGCCCACCGGCGCTTGCCTCGCCCCACCCGCGAGCCAACCACGGCTCTGTCGCGCCGTCATGCTGCCCAGCTCGTCGCCAAGACGCCGCTCGTGGACGGGTTACGGTGTACCGGCAGGAGCTCGTCGAGCAGGGACCGGTCGGCCCCGCCGCCCCGCGCGGTCGGAGCTGCCGGCGGGCACGGGGTTCTGCCGATGGCACCGCCCGGAAGCGGGCGCTAATGGGCGGCCTCCCGAGCCACGGCCGGGCCGCCCGTCGTGCGACGACTGGACTGGGAATCGCGGGGGCGCGATCGTCGGCTGGTGATCGAGGGCTTCTTCCGGTTCCGGCGCGGTCTTCCGGGTGACGCCGTCGCCCCGGGCCTCGACGTCGTCGACGGCAAGCGGATCTTCCGCGCGCGCCAGGTCTGGTCGTCGCGGACCTCAGCGCCGCCGCTCGCATGAGGCGGTGGGCGGCGCAGGGCGACCGGCGGCGGCCCGAGCCGGTTCCGGCTAAAGTGCCCCCAATGGACGCCGCGCAGCGCGAGAGACTCCTCCGCCAGGCGATCGCAGAGATCGCGGAGCGGTGCCCGCGCCTGGTGCGCCAGTGCTACTGGGCCGGCACCTCGGCCATCGCGCTCGAGGAGACCGGCCACCGCGAGTCCTTCGACCTCGACTTCCACAGCCTCGAGCCGCTGGTCGACACCCGCCCGTTCCTCGCCGAGCTGGAGCTCGCGTTCCCGGAGGCGCTCGAGATCGTCCAGGCCCCCGACGCCCACGGCTCTGGGTTCACCGGCGCGCTGAGGCTGACCGGCGACGCAAAGCTGACGGTGCAGGTGTTCGCGGGCTTTGAGCCGGTCCCCGAAACGGACGTGGTCGCCAGCACGGCCGCTCCAGGATTGCGGCGGGTGACCGTCCGCCGTTACCTCCTCGACAAGCTCCAGTGCGTGCTGGAGCGGCTGGAGGCCCGCGATCTGATCGACATCGCCGCCGTGCTGCAGCGCCGCCCCGAGCTGACGCGCGTCCTTCGAGCGGGCGTCGCCGCGCAGGACCTGCTGTTGCTTGCCGAGCGCCTCCTCGGCTGGACGGACGAGTCGATAGGCGCAGATCTGCGCGCCTACCCGGGGACGGATCCCGCGGTCGCCATCGCGACGCGCGACCAGTTGTTGGCGCTCGTGAAGCAGGAGGCTCGCCGGTGAAGCGCACCTATCGCTTCGTGGAGCCGAGCGGGTTCGTCCTCAGCACCGTCCACGGCGTGGAGCGCTCTGTCCCCGTCTTGGCGGGCATCCTCAAGCACCCGACGACCGACGAGCTGCGTGCCCTCCTGGCGGATCCCGCCGTCGTGGAGAAGTATGCGCGCGAGGCCCTCAAGAGAGCCCCGTGGAGCGCGCTGCGCCGCTTCCCGCGGTCGCTCCTGCTCGAGTGCCTGCCCGGCGCGGAGCTGCCCGACGTCCGGCGGAAGGCGCTGGAGCTCCTGCTGGGCGACGCCTGACGCCGGCCGGCGGACCCCGTGCGCGACGACCGGCTCAGGCGTGGCGCAGACGACGTGGTACGGCCGTGCCGTGGGCGAGGATCTCGACCAGAGGCGGCGTCGTGGCGGGCGCTGCAATCGGGTCACCGTGAGACTCGCGTTCGCCCTCGCTGCGTCATTGGTCGCCCTCGCCATGGCCGGCTGCCGGTGGCGCTGCGACTCCGTGCCAGCACGAGGCGGTGGCAGTCGGGGCTGGGGATTCCCCAGCAACGTGGAGCACGTCTTCGGTTTCGGGGTGGTCGACCCCACGCAGTCCTGTGACGAGACCTCGCCTGAGCTGCGCGAGGTGAAGATGGAGCTCTTCGACGAGGCAGGCGCGTTCATCCCGCCGACTCGGGTCGACTACGTGAACCAGTGTGAGTACCCCCACACGACGACGCGCATGCTGGGCAGTGGGTACTTCGCCACCGTGCCGCGCGGCGGGGACTACTTCTTCCGCGCGACGTTCCCCGAGGACAAGGGGCCACCGGACGAGTACGTCACGATGGTCCCCCAATACCGTGGCGACGAATCGCGGGCGGCACTGCCCCCTGCGCAGGGTAACACCGTCGGCAACCTGGGCCCGGACCTCTGGCTCTGCGACGGCCTGGTGTTCCGTGGCACCGAGCGCCTCTGGGAGGTGCCGGAGACCGGCCTCGCCATCTCCCGGGCCGTCGAGGGCGTTGCGTGGGTCCACGCCGGCAACACGGTCTACCGCTTCGAAGGCGGTCGCGTCAGACAGTCTGCGCAGGCAGAGGACGGGTGGGCCGGATCGCCAACTACGACTTGAGGTGGCCGCGCACGTGGGTCTACCGCCAGGAATTCGTGGTGCGGTGAGCCGCAGGCGCGCGGTGCGCGGGCCGTTTCCCGGACGCGTCGCGCCACCTCCCGGGCACGCGGGGCGGGCTCCCGGACGCCTCGGGCAACCTCCCGGGCGCAGCGAGAAAGCTCCCGGACGCTGCCAGCAACCTCCCGAACGCAGCGGGCAACCGCTCGGACGCGCCGGGCAACCGGTCGGGCGCGCCGCGCCACCTCTCGGACGCGCCGGGAAGCCTCTCGGACGCACCGGGCAACCGGTCGGACGCGCCGCGCCACCTCTCGGACGCGCCGGGAAGCCTCACACCAAGCCCCCACGTCCTGCGCCTTCCCCCTTTCAACAGGACGAAGCCCTGGCCACGCCCAAACGCTCTGCACGCAGCTCCGCGGCCTCGCGCGCACCGGCGCCCTTGCCGGCACCGCCTTCCACCATCTGAGGGGCGTCGGCAACCGCCACGGCGAGGACTTCCGTGCGGACCCGGCGCACCGCCTGGACCGGGAGACGTCGGGGCTGCTCGTCTGCGCCCGCACGCTCGAGGCGAGCCAGCGGCTCTTCCGCGCCTTCCACGACGGCCTGGTGGAGAAGCAGTACCTCGCGGTGGTGGAGGGCCACCCGGCCGAGGACGAGCTCGCGGTGGACGCGCCCATCGCCTTTGGCACCGAGCTCATCCGCATCGCGGTGCGCATCGACCGCGCCGTGGGCCGGCCGGCGCGCACCCGCTTCCGCGTCGTGAAGCGCTTCGCCCGCGAGGGCGAGAAGTTCGCGCTCGTGCGCGCCTACCCGGAGACGGGGCGCCAGCACCAGATCCGCATCCACGCGCAGGTGGCCGGCTTCCCGCTGGTGGGCGACAAGATGTACGGGCCGGACCCGGGCTACTTCGACCGCTTCTCGAAGAAGTGCCTCGAGCCCGAGGCCTGGGAGCGGCTGCGCCTGCCCCGCCACGCGCTGCACGCCGCCTTCATCGCCTTCGAGCACCCCGGCACCGGG
>JACRCY010000341.1 GCA_016218785.1 Deltaproteobacteria bacterium | reverse complement strand
GGTACCCCGCAAGGAGGCGGGGCGAGCGACCCCACAACCTACCCCAGCGCGTGCCAACGCCCCCCGCCTGCCGGCCGCCCGACTGAGAGGGTAGCCACCCGGCCGGGGGCGCTTGCGTCTCTGGCGGTGCGGAACTCCTGCACGCGACCCAGGCGCCTTCATGCGCCCCGCGGGCTGAGCTAGAATGCACCCGCGCGCCGCCCGCACGAGCGGCGCCGGGCATGCGGACACCATGACCTTCACGATCGGAATCGTCGAGCACGAGGCAGCCGCGCGAGCCGAGCTCGCCGCGCTGCTCGGCCCGGAGCCCGCGACGCGGGTGGCCTTCGCCGTCGCGACCCTCGCCGAGGCCCGCGCCCTCCTCGACGCCGCCCCGGCGAGCTTCGTGGTGGTGGATCTCGACCTGCCGGGCGCGGACACGCTGGCCTTCGTCCGCGACCTGGCGGGCCGCACCCCTCCGGTGGAGGCCGCGGTGCTGACCACCGCCGCCGAGGACGTGCGGGTGTTCGAGGCCCTGTTCGCCGGCGCCGTCGGCCACCTCATCCGGAGCGCCCCGGCGGCCGAGACGCTCGCCTTCGTCGCCACCGTGCGCGACGGCGGCGCGGCCATGTCGCCCGCCTTCGCGCGCCTGGTGCGCGACGCGCTGCTGCCGGAGGTGACCCTGTGCGAGGTGGCGGTGGGCGACGGCGCCCTGACCGCCCGCGAGCAGGAGGTGCTGGCGCTGCTGGCGCAGGGCTTCCTGTACGAGAACGTCGCCGCGCGGCTCAAGCTCAGCACCCACACCGTGCGGGCCCACATCCGCAACATCTACCGCAAGCTGCACGTGAACTCGCGCGCGCAGGCCGTCTACGAGGCGCTCAAGCGCCGCATCATCAGCCTCGCGTGAGGCCGCCATGTCCGCCATCGAGTACGAGGCCGTCACGAGCGTCGCGACCGAGGCCGTCGTCGAGCTGTACCGCGCCGGCGGCTGGTGGCAGGAGAGCGCGGCGGCGCGCGCCGCGATCCCGGCCATGGTCCGCGGCAGCTTCTGCTTCATGATCGCGCGCGAGCCCGGCGGCCGCGTCGTCGGCATGGGGCGCGCGATCTCCGACGGCGTCAGCGACGCGTACATCCAGGACGTGGTGGTGCTCCGCGAGCTCCGCGGCCGCGGCGTCGGCCGCGAGCTGGTCCGGCGCCTCACCGCGCGCTGCGTCGCGGCCGGCATCGGCTGGATCGGCCTCATCGCCGAGCCCGACACGCAGGGCTTCTACGAGCCGCTCGGCTTCGCCCCGCTGGTGGGCTTCCAGCCAATGCTGCTCGGAAGGCGGGCCTGAGTGCCGGACGACTGCCTCGATCTCGGGCTCTCGGCCGTCACCCTCGCGGACCGCGACCGGCTCGTCGGCGTGCTCGCGCACCACCCGCAGCCGCTGTCCGGCTACACCTACGCCTCGCTCGTCTGCTGGGCGCCGGTGTTCCGCTACGCCGTCGGACTGTTCGCGGGCGACACCTTGCTGGTGTCGTGCCGCCCGAGCGCCGACCCCGGCTGCCACCTGCTCCAACCGGTCGGCCCGTTCCCCGCGGAGCTGCAGCAGCTGCTGCTGGCGCGCGCGCGCGGCCTCCCCTACCCCCTCCGCATCATCTCCGCCAGCGCCGAGTTCGTCGCGCAGCACCCGGGCTTCGTCGGCCACTTCGAGGTGGCGCCGAACCGCGACAACGCCAACTACGTCTACGGCGCCACCGACCTCGCCGAGCTGGCGGGCCGCCGGCACGCGAAGAAGCGCAACCTCATCGCGCAGGCCGTGAAGCTCTACGAGTGGACCGCCGAGCCCCTTCACCCGGAGCACCGCGCGGACTGCCTCTCGGTGGCCGACGACATCGCGACGAAGCGTACGCCCGAGTCCGGGGTGACCCTCGATCAGGAGACCGTGGCGCTGGAGCGCGCGCTCGAGCTCCTCGGCCCGCTGGAGCTCCAGGGGGTGCTGCTGCGCGTCGCCGGCCAGCCGGCGGCCTTCTCGATCTTCGAGCGCCTCGGGCCCGACTCCGCCGTCGTGATGTTCGAGCGCGCGCTGCGCAGCCACAAGGCGCTCTACCAGGTCATCAACCAGGAGACGGCGCGGGTGCTCGTGCGTCAGGGCTACGCCTACGTCAACCGCGAGGAGGACCTCGGCGACCCGGGCCTGCGCCAGGCCAAGCTGTCGTACCACCCCTCGCGGCTCGAGGAGGCCTTCACTCTGACCCTGCGGCGCTGACGGCGGCGCGCGGCGCCCGGCCGACGGGCACGGTATCGAGTAGACGACGTCGCTCGGGCTGCTATCCTCTGCGGTCATGCCCCTGCCGCCCCTCCCCGATCCCGCGAGCCGCAGCGCTCGCCTCGCCGGCCTCGGGAAGGCGATCCCGGCTACCGCGATCCTGTTCTCGACGCTCCTCGGCCTCAACCTCCTGCAGACGCTGAGCCTGCTGGTGAAGCCGTTCTCCGGTCGGGTCTTCCGCGCGTTCAACCGCTGGGCCGCCAACTCGTGGTGGGGCCTGTGCGTGATCGGCGCGCGCAGCATGCACGGCGTCCGCGTCGAGCTGAGCGGCGACGACGTGCCCATGCGGGAGAACGCCATCGTCGTCGCCAACCACCAGCAGATGCCCGACATCACCTTCATGATGGACTGGGCGCGGCAGAAGGACCGCCTCGGCGACATGAAGTGGATGGTGAAGGACATCATCAAGTGGGTGCCGGGGATCGGCTGGGGCATGGCCTTCCTCGACTGCGTCTTCGTCAAGCGCGACTGGGCCGCCGACCGGGCCTCCATCGAGCGCACGTTCTCGCGGCTCATCCGGAACGACGTGCCGATGTGGCTGCTCAGCTTCCCCGAGGGGACCCGCGTCTCGCCCGCCAAGCTCGCGGGCAGCCGCGAGTACGCCGCCACGGAGGGGCTGGCGCCGCCCGAGCACGTGCTCGTGCCGCGCACCAAGGGGTTCGTCGCGTCGGTGGTGGGCCTCCGCCGGCACGCGCGCGCCGTGTACGACGTCACCATCGCCTACGAGCGGGGCGTGCCGACCCTGTGGCAGTACGTCAAGGGGTTCGCCCGCGTGGCGCACCTCCACGTGCGGCGCTTCCCGACCGCGGACCTGCCGGAGGGCGACGAGGAGCTGGCGCGCTGGCTGCTCGCCCGCTTCCAGGAGAAGGACCGGCTGCTCGACCACTTCTACCGGCACGGGAGCTTCCCGGCGACGGCGTGACGCGGGCCGCCACCCGCACTTCGCCTTGCGGTGCTCGCGCGACGTGTCACGATTGAAGCGTCGTCGGGCGGGGCTGGGGGCGTTCATGCTCGCACCCAGAGTTGCGCGGCGCGAGGTAGGCGGAGACGAGCACGATCTGCGGGCGCGGCTCGGCATCCCGGCCAAGGCGCAGCGCATCATCGTCCTCGGCGAGACCAGCCACTGGGACCCCAACTGGCTGCACACCTCCGAGGGGTACTACGAGCGGCGCATCCGCCACATCCTCGACGCAGTGATCGACGCGCTCCAGGCCGAGCCGCGCCGCGTCTACTCCATCGAGTGCCTCTTCTTCCTGAAGCTCTACTGGGAGCGGGTGCCGGAGCGGCGCGAGGCGCTGCGCGAGCTGCTCGCCAGCGGGCGCCTGCAGCTCACGGGGACCGGGCTGACCACGCCCGACACCGTGCTGCCCGAGGCCGAGTCGATCCTGCGCGACTACCTCATCGGCCAGGAGTGGCTCCGCGCCGAAGGGATCCACGTCGAGCCGCGCCTCGCCTATCTCCCCGACGACTTCGGCCACTCGCCCGCGCTGCCCACGATGCTGCGGGCGCTCGGCATGGACCGCGCCGCGGTGACGCGCATCGACGGCATGTACTTCGTCGCCGCCGACTACCGCCTGAAGGGCGCCTTCCCCCTCAAGGGCTCGAGCGCCGCCACGCTGCAGCAGGAGCTCGGCACGCTCGACTTCGTGTGGCGCGCCCCCGACGGCGCCGAGGTCCTCTGCCACTGGAACGCGTTCAGCTACTTCCAGGGGGACCTCCTGGCGCACAAGGGGATCGTCCGCTGGATGGACCTCGAGGTCGCCGTGTCGTGGCGCTCGACGCGCCACCTCGCCGGCCGCATCCGCGAGTTCACGAAGCAGCTCGCGCCGCTGGCGCCGACCCCGTACGTCTTCTGTCCCATCGGCATGGACTTCGTCGGGCCGATCCCGCACCTCACGGAGCTGCTCGACCGCTACAACCGGAAGTGCGCCGACGACACCGGCATCTACGCGGTCAACGCCGGCCTCGACGACTACCTCGACCTCGTCGACTGCCACCGGTCCAAGCTGCCGGTGGTGGACCTCGACCCCAACCCGTACTGGATGGGCTTCTACGCCAGCCGGCCCGAGATCAAGCGGAGCTGCAACCGCATCGCGCGCGCCGTCGACACGGTCGAGAAGCTGCAGATCCTGGCCGGGCGCGCCGACGCGTCGGTGACCACGGCCCTGCGCGAGACGTGGGAGCTGCTCGCGCTCTCCAACCACCACGACTTCATCACCGGCACCTCGCCCGACAGCACCTACGAGGCCGAGCAGCGCCCGTGGCTCGACCGCGCCGAGCTGCTGGCCGCGGGCGCGCTCGCGCGCGCCGTGACCGAGGCGCCCCCGGCCCCGCCGGCCGCGGCCGCGACGCCGCCCCAGTGGAGCCTGGCCGGCAGGCGCCTCGAGGTGGCCACCCCACACTACCGGCTGCGGCTCGACGAGGGCGCCGGCGGGTGCGTCACCAGCTTCGTGGTCGACGGCGAGGAGTACCTGGCGGGCCCGGCCAACGACCTCGTCGCCTACCGCGACACGGGCGGGCTGTGGCGCCTCGGCCACGAGTACCGCGGCGGCAAGTTCCGCGCCGTGGACCAGGCGAGCCACCACCGCGCGCGCATCCGGGCCGGCGAGCGCGACGGCCTGCTCGAGGTGCGCGTGGACTCGGCGCTGGGCGGTCGCCCGTTCACGCGCTGGCTGTGGCTGCGCGCCGACTCGCCGGCCGTGCGCATGCGGATCGAAGGCGCGGCGGCCCCGCGGCTGACCGTCACCTGCCGCTTCCCCCTGGCAACCACCGCCGATTCGCTCACCATGGACGTCCCCGGCGGGGTGCTGCGCCGCGCGGCGTACAAGCTCTACGCCCCCACGTTCTGGCCCGCGCGCTCGTTCGCGCACGTGCAGGATCCCAAGACCCGGCGCGGCGTGGCGGCGTTCCTCGGCGGCCCGGCCGCCGTCGCCCTCACCGACGGCGGCCTCGAGTGGATCGCGGCGCGCAACGCCACCAAGGAGCAGGCCTTCGGCTTCCTGCCGATCCTCTGCCACCCGATCGGCGGCACGTGCCACGGGCGGCAGGTGCTCGACTACGCCGTTTGGTGCACCCCGGCGGGCGGGCACCTCGAGAACCGCCTGCCGCGCCTCGCGCGCCAGGTGCTGCGCGACTCGTGGCTCACCCCCGGCGTGCCCGACCCCGAGGCGCTCGCCGATACCGTCGTGCGGAGCGACCGGGCCGACGTGCTCGTCGGGGCGGTCAAGCCGGCCAGCCGCGGAACCGGCGTGGTGGCGCGCCTCGAGCGCTTCTCCCGTCACGCCACCCACGTCCGCCTGCGCGCCGCGCGGCCGATCCTGGCCGCGTGGCTCTGCGACGCGCGCGAGCGCGACCTGCGCGGGCTGCAGGTCGCCGACGGCCGCGTCGAGGTGCCCCTGGCGCTCGGGCTGACGAGCGTGCGGCTGCTGCTGGGGTAGGCGCTTCGCCGCGGCGAGGCATCAAAGGTGTGTACAGCCACGGTGTGTACAGCCACACGACCTCTGGAGGAACATGCCTCGCGGCGGGAGGGAGCGATCATCATGAGCCACGTGTTCGACCCCGAGGTCCTGCACGAGATCGCGCGGAAGGCCGGCGGCCTGCCCTTCGACGACCTGACCCGGGTCGTCGTGGACGAGGTGCAGCGCGCCTACCCCGGCCACGTCGACGGGCGCGACGAGTACATCTTCAACCTGACGAGCGGCGGCTGCGGGATGATGAAGATCCTGCACGCCTCGATCACCGAGTACCTCATCATCTTCGGCTCGGCCATCGGCACGGAGGCCTTCTCGGGCCGCTACCAGATGGACATCCACGATTTCGTGATCAAGGGCGAGATGCGCACCTACACCGACGACCGCTGCGGCGAGTGCGTCGTGACCCGCCCCGGCGAGCGCGCGCTGCTGCCGCGGGGGCGCGTCAAGGGGTGGCGCATCGACGAGGGGACCTGGATGCTGGAGTACGGCCGCGGGTTCCTCCCGTCGGCGCTCCCGCTCGCCCTGGCCGACGTGGTGCTGAGCGCCCTCGACTGGCGCATCGTGGTGCAGACGTTCCGGATCTACGGGCGCCACGCGCTCCGAGAGCTCCGGCAGGGGAAGCTCTGAGCTCGGGCGCCGGCGGCGCCCCGACGGCGGAGGGGAGTCATGGGACTTGGGGAAGCGGCAGCTCCGGGCGCGCCGGCGACTGAGAAGGCGCGCGGCCGGACCCGTCCAGCCGACATGTTCGCGTTCGGCGGTCCGTGGGGCGCGGCTGGGCTCACGATCGGCCTGCCCCTCGTGGTCTTCTACCTGTGGGTCTGCATCGTCGATCACGGCGGCGCCCTCCTGTGGCCACGCTCGGGCGCCGACCTGCTCGGGCTCCTCAGGCGCGTGCCGCTGCCGACCCCGCGCGCCGTGGCCATCTACGGCGTCTGGTTCGCGCTGCAGGCGGCGCTGCAGATCCTGATGCCGGGGCCCTGGAAGGAGGGCATGCCGCTCGCCGACGGGACGCGCCTCAAGTACCGGATGAACGGCTGGGTCTCGTGGTGGCTAACCTGGGCGCTCGTGGGCTTCGCCGTGGTCACGGGCCTCCTGCCGGCCACGTTCTTCTACGACGAGTACGGCCCGCTCCTCAGCACCGTCGTCATCTTCAGCTTCGTCTACAGCGGCTACCTCCACTGGCACGGCCTCCGCTACGGCAAGGACGAGGCGGTCTACGGCAACGCCGTCCACGACTTCTTCATGGGCACCGCCCTCAACCCCCGCACGGGCCAGTTCGATCACAAGCTCTTCTGCGAGGCGCGGCCGGGGCTCATCCTATGGGTGATCGGCAACTTCTCCATCGCGGCCAAGCAGTACCAGCTCCACGGGACCATCTCGACGCCCATGATCCTCGTGTGCGTCTTTCACTTCTGGTACATCGCCGACTATTACTTCCACGAGGAGGCCATCCTGACGACGTGGGACATCAAGCACGAGAACTTCGGCTTCATGCTCTGCTTCGGTGATCTCGTCTGGGTGCCCTTCACCTACACCTTCCAGGCGCTCTACCTGGTCAACCACCCGCACGGTCTCCCCTGGTGGGGCACGGCCGGCATCGTCGCGCTCAACCTCGGCGGCTACGTCGTGTTCCGCTGGTCGAACATCCAGAAGCACCACTTCCGCGCCGATCCGACGCGCCCCGTCTGGGGCCGCCCCGCCGAGTTCATCACGACCACGCGGGGCACGCTGCTGCTCGCCTCCGGCTGGTGGGGCAAGGCCCGCCACGTCAACTACCTCGGCGACCTGATGATGGCGCTGGCGTGGTGCCTCCCGTGCCTGTTCGGGAGCGTGGTGCCGTACTTCTACATCATCTACTTCACCATCCTGCTCGTGCTCCGGGAGCGCCGCGACCACGCGATGTGCGCCCTGAAGTACGGCGCCGACTGGCAGGAGTACACGCGGCGCGTGCCCTGGCGGATCATCCCGCGGGTGTATTGAGGGCCCGCTCCCTCCTGAGGCGGTTGCAACGAGGGTCGCCAGCGCTACGCCATCACCTGCGGCGCTGGCGAACGCTCGTCCGAGCCACGCCTCATCGTCGGGCGCCTGCTCGCAGCGTACGGACTCCGCCACCATACGCTTCACGTGCGTGCGGATGTCCACGGGGCAACCGCGGATCAGCTCGGTGAGCCGCTTGCGGTCCTGGGTGTAGAGGGCGCGCGACGCCTCCCCGAAACCGGGGCGCTCGGCAGCCATCGCCGAAATGAACCGAGCGGCCCCTTGACATGCAATAAAATACTTGCATGTTACTCAGGTGACCAGCGCGGACCAGGTCTTCAGGGCGCTCGCGGCGCCCAGCCGCCGGCGGTTGCTCGACAGGCTCTTCGAGCAGAACGGCC
>JACRCY010000064.1 GCA_016218785.1 Deltaproteobacteria bacterium | reverse complement strand
CGCGCCAGGCCACGCACTCCCCCGACGGCGAACGACCTCGGCCCGACGAAGCGGCGCTCGAGGGCAAGCAGCACGAGCGCGAGCGGCACGAGCGGGAGCACCAGCGCGAACGCCTCGCCGGGTGCGTAGTCGATGCCGCCGAGCCGGGCGAAGACGGCGGCCGGGAACACCTCGACCCGCAGGAACATGGGCACGCCGAGCTCCGAGAGCGCGAGGGCGAAGACTACGATGGCGGCGAGCACCAGGCTCGGCCGCGCCGCCGGCAGCAAGATGCGGGTCGCCACTCGCCACGGGCTGGCCACGACGCGGGCGGCCTCCTCGAGCGAGGCGTCCACGCCCAGCACGCCGAGGGCCACGAGGGACGTCACGACGGGCGTGAACGCCAGCCCCATGACCGCGACCGCGCCGCCGGAGCCGAACAGCAGCCGGGCCGTGAGGGGCGTTCCGCAGAGGCCGTTGCGGCCGAGCAGATAGAACCAGCCCAGCGCCAGCAGGAAGGGCGGCAGCGCGAGCGGGAAGGCGTGCAGCAGCCAGAGCGCGCGGCGGCCCGGCAGGTCGGCACGGGCGATGAGGAGACCGAGCGGCGTGCCGAGCACGAGGGCGACGACGGTCACGCCGCTGGCGAGGAGCACCGAGCGGAGGAGCAGCGCCCAGGGGCGCGCCGCCGCGAGCAGGCGGAAGGTGCTCCCGGCCCCGGAGACGCTGGCCCCGAGCAGCCAGAGGAGCGGCGCGAGGGCGAGGCCGGCGAGCACGAGGCCGGCCGCCGCCAGGATGAGCGGCTGCTGCTGGCGCCGGAGCGCGCCGATCAGAGGCCCACCCATTGCCGGAGCCAGGGCTGGAGGCGCTGCATCTCGTCGGCCACGCGCCCGTAGTCGACCGGCATCGGGCGGACCTGGCCGAGTGGTTTCACGCCGGCCGGCGTGGCAACGCCGGGCCGTACCGGGACGTGGGCCGACTCCGCCATGCGCCGCTCCACCTCGGGCGTGAGGAGGTGGTCGATGAGACGCCGCCCCGCCTCCGAGTGGGGTGCGCCGCGCACCAGGACCGTCGTGGTCGGCATGACGAGGGTGCCCAGGCTGTCCTGGTCCGGGTACACGACCTCGATTGGGGCCCCGTCCTTGATCGCCTCGAAGCCGTCGTCGGTATCGGCCACGCCGAACGCCACCTCGCCCGCGGTCACCAGCCGCTTCACCTCGCCGTTGGAGCTGACGATGCGGACGCCGTTCGCCTTGAGGCGCTCCATGAACTTGCGCCCGTCGGCGTCGCCCCAGGCGAGGAAGAGCGCGGCGACGTGCATGGTGGTCGTGCCGTAGAGGGGGTTCGCGATGGCGGTCTGGCCTTTCCAGCGCGGGTCGGCGAGGTCCCGCACCGACCGCGGCGTCTGGTCGCGCGGCACGCGGCCGCGGTTGACGAGCAGCACCCTGGCCCGCGCCGCGAAGCCGGTCCAGGCGCCGTCGGCGGCCTTGAACGCCGGCGGGATGGCCGCCGCCTGCGGCGAGAGGTACGGTTGCACGAGCCCCCGGTTCACGAGCAGGAAGGGGCGCACCGGATCGTTGGACCAGAAGACGTCGGCCTGCGGTCGCCGCCCCTCGGCGACGAGCCGGTTCACCACGCCCGTGCTCTTGGTCTCCTCGGTGTCGTAGACCGCCCGGACCCGGATCTTCTGCTCGCGCTCGAAGGCGCGGAAGATCGGCTCGGAGAAGACCTGGTCGACGGAGGTGTAGACGACCACCTCCCGCCCCGAGGTGCAGGCCGGAGCGGCGAGGGCCAGGAGCAGCGCCAGCGGCACGCGCAGGAGCTTCATGGGGTTCTCCAGAGAGTGACGGCCCAGGTGAGCCCGGCCCGGACCTCGTACACGTTGTCGTTGCCGACCCGCGCCATCCGGCCGGCGAGGTCGAATGACAGGTTGTCGCGCAGGCGCCAGATTGCCCCAACCAGGCCCGACACGGTGGTCGCCACCGTGAGCTCCCGCTCCACCAACACCTCGGCCACCGGGCGTACGGGCCAGCGGTGCGGCCCCTCGACGATGTGCCCGCCGAAGAGGTCGAGGTGGTGGGCGCGCGACAGCGCGACGGCCCCGTTGACGTGGAAGGTCACCGGCGCGAAGCGCTGCGACACGATCGCGGCACCGCTCACGCCTACGCCCCGGTCGCGATTCACCTCGGGCAGGAGCGGCCCGGCCTCGACCGCCACGCTCGGGCCGCGGCCCTCCTGCAGGCTGCCCTCGCGCAGCACGCCCTTGATGAAGACGCCGGTATCGACCAGCCGCAGGCGTGGCTCGCCGGCGCGGTCGTCGAGCAGGATGAGATGTCTCCCCTGCAGCACCAGCTCCCAGTTGTGGAGGAGGCCCAGGTTGATGATGGCGCCGGGGGCCACGAGGAAGCGCTGCCCCGGCAGCGCCACGAAGCCCACCGGGCCCAGCTCGAGCTCGAGCTCGCCCTTCGCCGCCACGGCCGCGTCGGTCGACTCGAACGGCCGATACGCCCAGCTGTCGTTGGGCGTCACGGCGCACAGCACGACGATCGCGGCAACGAGGCGAGTGGTCATGCTGCCGCTCACTTGACCGCGAGCGGCAGGGACGTGCGGGACAGCTCCCGCTGGTCGCCCGCGAAGGCGCGGTCATTGTAGCGATTGAGGTCGTAGACGAGACGCGCAACCACGGTGTACCGGCCCGCGCGAAGGGCCGGCTGCCAGGCGAGCACGCGCTCCTCACCTGCGCGAATGGGCGGCTCGTGGGGCCCTTGCTCGTCGGCCTGGATGGCCGCGACCGCGTCGGGCCGCTTCTTGTCCTCCGCCAGGAAGGCGCGGTCGTCGGGTCGGTTGCCGTACCACGGGGCGAACAGCCACTCCTTGGTCGCGACCACCTTGCGGCCCGCGAGCACGTCGGCGCGGAGGTACACGGCGCGGCGGTTGGAGCCCGTGGGGACCGAGTGCCCGGCCCCCACGTTGATGACGTGAAGCTCGAGATCCGCGCGCTCCTTCGCCTTCTGCGCGATGACGAGGCTCAGCGCGCTGCCGAGCCGCTGCGCCGAGTGGCCGCCGGTCCACAGGTGGCGCGCCACCGCGCGCACCGGCACATCGTAGTCTTCGGCGGTCTTGCGCCGCGTCCGCGACATGTGGCAGTCCTGGCACTGCTGCCGGCCGAGGCCGGCGCCCGCGAAGTCGTCGCGCCACTCGAGGTAGGTCTGCGTCTGCTTGCCGATGACCCGCTTGCCGAGCGCGTGGCAGTGTGCGCACATCTCCGACGAGCGGATGCGCGGGTCGGCCGTCGTGGCGTGAGGCGCGGCCGTGACCACGTCGGGGCCGCGGATGGTGCCCTCGGGCGTGAGGTGGCAGCTCGCGCAGGTGATGCCGGCGGCCTGAGCGGCTGCGCGGGCCCGCGGCCTGGCCACTTCGGGGGTGTCGGGTGGAGGGATCCGCCAGGGCGCTGGGAAGTGGCACACGTTGCACGCCTTGCCCTCCTCCTCGGCGCCGCGGGCGTGGATCGGAAACGGATCGACCCCGGCGACCGCGTGGGCGCTCGCGGCCACCGAGACCCCCGCCGGCATGGTCAGCGCTTTGTCCTTGAGAGTGCGGTAGACGATCCCCGGGTAGCGCATGTCGCTCCCGAAGCCGTGGGCGTACTCGCGGTAGATTGCCAGATGGCAGGCGCCGCACTCCTCGGACGGGGTGGCGGTGCCCTGCGGGAAATCGCGCGAGGGTGCGGGCTTCGTGGGGGCGGCCTGGCCCGGCGGGGCCGCATGGGCGCCACCGAGGAAGAGCGCGCTCGAGGCGGCGAAGGCCACGGCGAGGTGGGTCAGGCTCATCGGTCCGTACCCTTCAGGCGCTGCTTCAGCGCCGCATAGAGCGAATCGTAGATGAACGCCGCCTGCGCAGCGGTCTCGTCGTCGCTCCCGGTGACCAGCGGAAAGCCGCTCGAGATCGCGCGCAACCCGGCGGATTCGGGCGTCAGCCCCACTTCGTCGGCAAAGTCGGCGCCGTGCACGATGCGGCCAAGCTCGTGCAGGGCCGCATCACCAGGCACGAACTTGTCGCGCAGCGCCTCGAAGGAGCACCGCCCCTGGGGGTCGCGGTGCGGGTAGGTCGCGCCGGGCGCGTCGAAGCCACGGGCGCCGCCGCGCCGCTGGACCTCGGCCACCTGGTCGGCGTCGACGAAGAGCACGGTGGCCCCGGGGTCGACGAAGCGCCGGATCAGCCACGTCGTCGCCGTCCGGTTCACATGGATGCGCTTGCGGGTGACCCAGGTCATGCACGCTCCCTCATGGCTTGCCGCTGGGGCAGTCGTCATTGCTCGTGCTCACGACCGCGCGCCGGCTGTCGGCGTGACGGCCACCCGGTCGAGGTCCGTGCGCGATCATGGGAACACCAGCCTGTAGGTCGCACCGAGCACCGCGCATCCCAGGAGCGTCTTGCCCATCCCCACTTTGAAGCGGAGCATGGCGATCATGGCGCCCGCCGCCAGCACGAGCACGACGAGTGCCCGGCGTGCCGATGGTCGCGCATGACCGAGGGCACCTCGCGCCATCATCGAATCGACGACGGAGGCGCTGCTCTCCTCGGCGCTGATCGCCGCCGGGCTGGGAAACGCGGCGGGACGGAGGCGCGCCCCGCAGTAGCCGAGGACTGCCGCCGCGACCACGATGGCCGGAAACGGAACCCGCAGGAAGAAGATCGCCACAAACGCGGCACCCGCCACGGCGAGCATCAAGCGGCCCTTGAGCGCGCGCTTGCCGAGGCGTAGCACCGCCTCGACGACCACCGCGAGCACCGCCCCCTTCAGGCCGAAGAACAGGGCGTCGATGGCTGGCAGCTGGTTGAAGCCGGCGTAGAGCACGCTGAGCAGCATGATCACGACGAAGCCGGGCAGGATGAACAGCGTGCCCGCGACGATGCCGCCGCGGGTTCGGTGCAGCAGCCAGCCCATGTAGGTCGCCAGCTGCTGGGCTTCGGGGCCTGGCAGCAGCATGCAGTAGTTCAGCGCGTGGAGAAATCGGGCGTTGCTGATCCACTGGCGTCGCTCGACCAGCTCGCGGTGCATGAGCGCGATCTGGCCCGCGGGTCCGCCGAACCCGAGCAGGCCGATGCGCGCCCAGACCCGCGCGGCCTCTCCGAAGCTGACCTCGGCCGGCGGCTGGTTCGTCGCGGCGCTCGCCGGACTCGCGCGCGCAGGCCCGTCGATCATCGACTCTCGACCTTCAGATCGTCGAAGTAGGTGACCGAGTCG
>JACRCY010000336.1 GCA_016218785.1 Deltaproteobacteria bacterium | reverse complement strand
GCGCGGTCGGTCTCGGCGCCTCGGCCGGCGCGCCCGCCGGCGACGCCACGGCGGGCACGAACTGGGGGGCCGTCGGCGGCACCACCACTGGTGACGGTGGGGACGAGCCCGCGGCGGCGGCCGCGGGTGGGGGCGTCGGCGCCAACGCCGTCGCCGCGAGCGCCGCGGGAGTGCCCGGTCCGGCCGGCGGCGCGGCCAACCGCGGAGGAGGTGCGGCGCCCCGCTGCTGCTCGAGCGGCTGGAGCGCGTGCCGCAGCGCCCCCGCCATCTCGGCGGCGCTCTGGAACCGCGCGCTCGGCTCCTTGGCCAGCGCGCGCATCACCACGTCCTCCAGCTCCGCGGAGACCCCCGGCCGCACGTCGCGCACGCGCGGCGCCGGCTCGAGGGCGATCTTCGATACGAGCTGGATCAACGTGTCGGCCTTGAAGGGCACGCGTCCGGTGAGCATCTCGTAGAGGATGACGCCCGCGGAGTACAGGTCGGCGCGGCGGTCCACCTCGGCCGTGTGCCCGGTCGCCTGCTCCGGCGACATGTACATCGGGGTCCCGAGGATCGCGCCGGTGCTGGTGAGGGAGCTCTCGCCCGTCAGGGTCTCGAGCTTGGCGATGCCGAAGTCGAGGAGCTTGATCTGGCCGCCGCCGGTGAGGAAGACGTTGTCCGGCTTCAGGTCGCGGTGGAGCACGCCGTGGTCGTGCGCCGCCTGGAGGCCGGCGAGCAGGGCGAGCATGACGAGGATGGCGTCGGCCGGCTCGAGGGGACCGCGGCAGCGCACGCGGGCCCCCAGCGACTCGCCCTCGAGGTACTCCATGACGATGTAGCTGCGCCCGTCGGGCAGGTCGGCCAGGTCGAGGATGTTGATGATGTTCTCGTGGCGGATCAGGTTGACGGCGCGCGCCTCGGCGAAGAAGCGCCGCACCGCGCCGCGGTCGCGCGCCATCTCGGGGTGGAGCACCTTGATCGCCACGCGGCTGCCGATGGTCGGGTGGATGCCGAGGTAGACCGCCCCCATGCCGCCGGAGCCGAGGAGCGCGGTGACCCGGTAGTGACCGACCTCCTGGCCGACCAGCTCCTCGTCCGGCGAAGGCCCCGGCAGGTCGTCGAGGCGGGTGCCGTCGTGCGGGCAGTAGCTCACCGCATCGTCGGCGATGATGCTGCAGCGCGGACACTGACGCATGGGCTCAGAGCTCGACCAGCCCGGCCTCGACGAGCAGGTACAGCGTCCGGTAGAAGTTCAGCAGCTCGCCGTCGCTCGGGAAGAGCCGCGTCCACTCGTCGAGGCGACGGTGTCCGTCGAGCCGCTGGTACAGCTCCCGCGGGCCGGGGCCGAGGCGAAACGCCTCCGGCGCCACCGGGGGCGCCTCCACGCCGCGCGGCATCCGGTCGCCGAAGGCCCGGTAGCGGGCGCGCAGGTAGGCGAGCGGCAGCGTGACCACGCCGGCGCCGATGATCTCGAAGGCGTCGAGCCCCAGGGGGAAGGCCTCGCGAGTGTTGCAGCGGTTGCGCTCCCAGCGGTAGCGCCCCCTCTGCCACGAGAAGATGTCGACGAGCTTGGCGCGCACCTGGCGGGTGAGGTGGCGGAACACGTCGAGGGGGCGCATGAGCCCCAGGCCCACCAGCGTGTCCCCCAGCTTCCCCCCGAACCGCGGCATCATGGCCAGCGCCATCGACTGCTCGCCCGCCGAGATGACCCCCTGGGAGGTGAGGTACTCACCGAGGAGCTCGTGCGCCAGGTTGGAGGTGACGAACTCGGGCGCACCGCCGACGATGTAGACCTCCTTGATCACGCCCCCGCACTCGACCACCACCAGGCCCGTCTCGCGCGCCACCGCCACGCGGGAGAAGAGCTTGGCCGGAGAGGTCACCTCCAGGTCCCCGTAGACCGGCGGCTCGATCGACCCCTGCACCGGCGGGAAGCGGCCGGTCGAGTAGGGCGAGACCTCGCCGGCGTCGAGCACCTCGAGCCCGTCGCCGATCTCGATGTAGGCCCCCTCCTCGTCCTGGCCGAGCGGGCGGGACGGCGCGCTGGAGGTGCCCTCGAGCGGCGCCTCGACGATGGGGATGTCGATGTCGTCGCTCTGGGCCGCGGCGGGGGCCGGGCGCGGCGGCGGCGGCGGGAGGATCGGGACCCCGTGCACCGGGGTCGGGCCCATCTCGTCCTCGAGCGCGATCTTGATGGCGTCGTCGATGTTGCCGGCGCTCCCCACCCGCGGCGGCGGCGTGGGCAGGTCGTCGAGCCCCGTGGGCGTGAGGCACCCCTCGCTGCTCTCGGCGATCGCCAG
This sequence comes from Deltaproteobacteria bacterium, assembly GCA_016218785.1. Classification (GTDB taxonomy): domain Bacteria; phylum Myxococcota_A; class Polyangia; order JACRCY01; family JACRCY01; genus JACRCY01. The sequence goes on along the minus strand of JACRCY010000336.1, from coordinate 11,618 downwards.
GGTGGCGGCGAAGGCGAGCTGCGCCTCCGCCGTCGCCGCGGGGGTCACCTGCACCCGCGGCGTGGTCCGCGGCGTCACCTGCGGCCACGGCGCGTCGTGACCGAACCTGGGCGCCGAGGTCGGCGCGGCGCCGGGGCGCGCGCGGGAGATGGACGGACGGTCCGCGGCCTCCGGCGTGGGGCCGGGCGGCTCCGCCTCGATCGCCAGCGACTCCACGGCCAGCACCGCCGACGGCGCGGGCGTGGCCGGCTTGGTGGGCAGGGAGGCGCGGGCCGCGGCCGACGGCGAGATTCCCGCCTCGGCCGCGGGGCGCGTCGCCGCTCCCCCGACGAGGGCCGGCGCCGGGGCTACGGGCGCAGACTCCTGCAGGCCCACCAGGAACCCCGCCACGTCCGCGGCGCTCACGCGCCACCGTTTGAGCATCAGCCAGTCGAGCAGCGCGTCCCGGCACTCCCCCGCGGTCTCGAACCGGTCGGCGGGGTTGCGCAGGAGCGTGCGCACCACGATGCTCCGGAGCTCCGGCTCGATGTCGGCGCCGTACTTGTCGAGGCGGTCGAGGCGGGCGTCGCGCACCATCAGGAGCACGTCGAGGTCGCCCGGCGCCACGAAGAGCCGCCGGCCCATCAGCATCTCGGCGAGGACGATCCCCACCGAGAAGATGTCGGAGCGGCCGTCGAGATCGCCGCCGATGACCTGCTCGGGCGACATGTAGCCATACTTGCCCTTGAGCGTCCCCGCCTGGGTCTTGGAGGTCCGCTCGGTCACCCGGGCGATGCCGAAATCGCCGAGCTTGACGTCCCCGCGCCGCGACAGGAACACGTTCGACGGCGAGATGTCGCGGTGGACGATGCCGAGCTGCTCGCCCGCGGCGTTCGTCCGGTGGTGCGCGTAGTCGAGGGCGTCGAGGATCTCGGCGCCGATGTGCACCGCCAGCCGCGCCGGCAGCCGCGCCCGGCGGTGGGCGCAGGCGCGCAGCAGGGCCAGGCAGTCGAGCCCGTCGACGAACTCCAGGGCGATGTAGAGCTGTCCCTCGACGTCACCGAACTCGAAGACCTGGACGATCTTCGGGTGCACCAGCTCGACCGTCACCTTGGCCTCGGTGATGAACATCTGCAGGAAGCTGGGGTCCGAGGCGAGGTGCGGCAGGATCCGCTTGATGACGACGGTCTTCTCGAAGCCGTGGGCCCCGGAGATCTTGGCCTTGAAGATCTCTGCCATGCCGCCCACCGCGAGACGCTCCAGGAGCTGATAGCGTCCGAACGGCGCGGGTAGCGTAGGCCCGTCGGTAGCCATGTCGGAACGGCGATTATAGCACGCGGGTTTCGCCCCCGCGGCGGCGGCGCTCACGCGCGGGCGCTCAGGCTGCTGGTATACTGGGGTGCCCGCGCCCGCCGCGCCGGCGCTCCTGGAGGCCCCGATGTCCGCTCGCTCCACCGCCCTGCTGCTGCTTGGTGCTGCCCTCGCCCTGGTCGCCGCGTGCGGCGGCGGCAAGTCGGGGCAGGAGAAGTTCATGCCCGACTTCCACCCGCCGACCGGGTAGGCGCCAGGTGCATGGGCCGGCTTGTTGACCGACGCCAACGCGGCCCAGGAGCTGATCGGCGGCAGCGCCGCTCAGGGCAAGGTCGGCGACTACTTCCTGCGCAACGACCGCATCCGGGTCGTCATCAGCCAGCCGGAGCGCGAGATCGCGCCGCAGCCGTACGGCGGCAACATCATCGACGCCGACCTGCTGCGCACCGCCGACGACCCCTACGCGCAGCACCCCGACTCGGCGCGGCCCGGCAACGATCGCCTCGGCGAGATGGGCGTCATCTACGTGACCGGCCGCACGCTCGAGTTCACGGCGCCGGAGATCCTCGCCGACGGCTCGGGCGGCGGCGTGGCCGCGATCCGCTTCATGGGACGGGACGCCCTCAACGACTACATCAACCTGGCCGGCATGGGGATCATCCCCATCCCCGACAACCTCATCGCCGACACGCCCCAGGAGCTCGACGGCGCCGTCACCTACGTCCTCGAGCCCGCGTCCAACGTGGTGCGCGTGCTCTATACCTTCTACAACCGGGGCAACGAGACCATCAAGCAGCCCCTCGGCCTCCTCTCCGACAGCGGCAGCGAGGTGGAGCTGTTCGTCCCCGGCGGCAAGTTCGGCGGCGTCTCGACCTCCAACATCGCCAACCTCTCGGCGCCGGCGCCCTACGCGGTGCTGACCGGGCCCGGCGTGGCCTACGGGCTGGTGCCGCGGCTCGAGGACCAGCTCGCCCCGGTCCACGGCGCCTTCAGCGTCGAGGGCGTCAACATCCTCCTCTTCAACGGCCCCGACCTGACCGACCTCTTCGACGACACCAAGTACGCCCTGAGCCTGGAGTCCCACCAGGGCAGCACCTTCGAGGTCGAGCTCTACGTGGCGAGCGACGCCGCCGCCGTCGAGGCGTCGATCCGCGCCCGCCGCTCGCTCCCGGCCGGCAGCGTGACCGGGCGCGTGCTCCTCGCCGGCGGCACGGTCCCCGCGGCCGGGGCGCGGGTGTTCCTCTTCAAGTCCGACACCGGCACCCTCGACGCCAAGGCGCAGGCCGTGGCCTACGCGGTGAGCGACCAGGCGGGGAGCTACGGCCTGACCGCCGAGCCCGGGAACTACCTGATCGTGGCGCAGCAGAGCCGCGCCTCGCGCAGCCTCCCCCAGACGGTGAGCCTCAACTCCGGCGCCGACGTGACGCAGGACGTGGAGCTCTCGGCGGTGGCCACCATCCGCTACCAGGTCGTCGACTCCGCCGGACGGCCGATCCCCGCACGGGTGGCGTTGATCGGCCACGACGCCACGCCCCCCGACTCACGCTTCGCCGACACCAAGGACACGGCCACGGGCGTCGTGGACAAGGTCGACGCGCTCTACGGCTCCACCGAGGTGGGCGACCCGCCCGATCGCGTGCTCTACGTCGCTCCGGGCGGCCCCTACCGCCTGATCGCCACGCGCGGCCCCGAATGGGACTCGGCCAGCGAGATCATCCAGCCCGTCGGCGCGGTGAACGGCCCCTACACGCTCACGCTCCACCACGTGATCGACACCACCGGCTACGTCGGCTGCGACCTCCACCAGCACTCGATCAACAGCCCCGACAGCCCCGTCTCCTGGGCCGACCGCATCAAGATGAACATCGCCGACGGGCTGGACTTCTTCGCGGCCACCGACCACGACTTCATCACCGACTACTCGCCCGTGATCGAGCGTCTCGGCGCGACCTCCCTCATCGGGACGGTGCAGGGCGTAGAGTCGACGACCTTCGACTACGGTCACTTCAACTTGTACCCCCTCACCCCCAACGAGGCCAATCGCAACCGGGGAGCGATCGACTGGGGCGGCGGCGACGGATTCGGCAAGTCCCCCGGGCAGCTCCTCGCGGCCTACCGCACGGAGCGCGGGGCCCAGGTGCAGCAGGTCAACCACCCGCGCAGCCGCAGCGGCGCCGGGGCCTTCATGGCCAACTTCGACCGCGCCTACCTGAGCTTCGATTTCGGCGCCGGCACCTACGGCGGTCTCCCCCGCAAGCAGCCGGTCGGCAACACGACGCTGCGCCTGCCGGAGACCGAGTCGGTCTTCTCCGGCGACTTCAACGTGCTCGAGGTGTGGAACGGCTTCGGCGTCGAGGACACGAACGACGACGGCGTGCGCGAGGACCCGGCCGTCGACCGCATCCTCAAGGACTGGTTCAACTTCTTCTCCTTCGGCTTCGCGCCCGTCGGCGTGGCCACCTCCGACACCCACACGACCCTGCGCGATCCATCGCTCCCGCGGACCTTCGTGCGCGTGCCCGACGACTCGCCCGGCGCCGTCGCGGCAGATCTGACCCCGGACATCGTGGCCACGCTCCGGCGCCAGGGCCCCTACCCCGGCAACGTCGTCGTCAGCAACGGGCCGATGATCAAGGTCCAGGTAGGCGGCGACCCCGCGGCAGGCATCGGCGCCACGGTGACCCCCACGGCAGGCGTGGTCAGCCTCGCGATCGAGGTGACGGCGCCGCCGTGGGCGCCGGTCGACACCGTGGAGCTCTTCGCGGGCACCACGTACGACGACGGTGGCAACGTCACGGGCCCGCTCGTGCCCACCGCCTGCTTCACCGCCCGCACCGATCGCTCGGCCGAGGACACCTGCGACCAGGCCGCGCTCGGCGGCGCGCAGGCGCTGACCGTTGGCACCGAGGCGGTCGACGGCGGCGAGCGCTGGGTGGCGCTCATCAACTACGATCTGCCGGTGGCCGACGTGCCGCGCCGCAACGGCGCGCGCAGCCAGGACCTGTGGGTCGTGGTGCGGGCCTACGGCTCCTCGGGCATCTTCCCGCTCCACTACGGCGACGGCACCGTGACCGGCGACATCGTCGACGTGCTGGCCTCCGGCAGCGATGACGACGTCAAGGCCGCCTTGCGCAAGCACGGCGTCTTCGCCCTCGCCTTCACCAACCCGTTCTTCGTCGACGTCGACGGCGGCGGCTACACCGCGCCGTTCGCGCCGTAGTACTCGGGGGGACCGCCCGGCGCGGACACCGCCGCTGCCCCAGCCCCCGTCGGGGGGCGCGCCTCTGCGTCCCCCCGCGCCCCCCCGCGCCCCCAGGGGGGACCGCCCGGCGTGGCTGCGCCCTTCCTCCGTCACGACGTGACGAGGAGGTCCAGGCAGAAGAACAGCGCGAAGGCGGCGTCCTCCGACGAGACGCCGCCCCCGTCGACCCGCCGCAGGAGCTCGCGCATGCGCGCGTAGCGCTCGGGCTGCACGCGCCGGAACAGCGCGGCGGCGGCGGGGCCGGCGTTCGGGTCCTGGGCCCGCACCTCGACCGTCACTGCGGCGAGGATCTCGCCGGCGCGCCGGATGGCTTCCACGTGCTCGCCGCGCGCGATCTCCGCCTCGAGCTGGACCACCTGCTGCCGCAGCGGACCGGCCGGCACCAGCGAACAGAGCACGCCGGCCCCGGGAGACAGGGGCGTGAGGCCGGCGAGTTCGCCGAAGCCAGGGTGCGACCCCGAGTCCTCCTGCCGCGACAGCTCCAGGATCCGCTCCGAGGCTCCGGCCGCGATCATCTCGGGGGCCGCGACGTCGCGGGCGGCACCCACCCCCGGCCGAGTGGTCACCGGCGCCCACTCCTCCCGGACCGGGCCCACAGCTCCACCCGGGGCCGGCGGCGCCACGATCTTCTGGCGCCGGAGGTCCCGGAGCACCTCGCCGGAGATGGCCTTCAGGGCCTGGTGGATACCCTGCCCCTCGATGGCGATGGTCTCGAACGCCGGCCGCCGGTGCGGATTCAGCTTCCGCGCCAGCTCCTCGACCGGGAGCACGTCGCGGCAGTCGCGCTTGTTGTACTGGAAGACGAGGGGCACCTTGTCCAGCGACCGGCCCTGCTCGCGCAGGTTCTCCTCCAGGTTCTCGAGGCTCTCCACCGTGGCGGCCTCGCGCTCGCGCTGGGAGTCGGCGACGAAGACCACGCCGTCGCACCCGTTGAGCACGAGCTTCCGGGTCGCGTCGTAGTGGACCTGCCCGGGTACCGTGTAGAGGTGCATCCGGACGGTGAATCCTCCCGACAGCAGCACCTCGACCGGCAGGAAGTCGAAGTAGAGCGTGCGGTCCGAGCCCGTAGCGAGCGACACGAGCTGCCCGCGCGTCTCGGGCCGGAGCCCGCGATGGATACACTGGAGCGAGGCGGTCTTGCCGCCGAGCCCGGGACCATAGTAGACGATCTTGATCGACAGCTCGCGCGCCGGCGAGTTCAGGGTGCTCATCGTTTCTCCTGGCTCCGAGCGTATGGCGGGCCCGAGGACGGGTCAATCCCTGTTCACCGCTGGCCGGCGCGCTCGTCTACGGGTCGACCTGCGGCGCCGTCAACGAGCGGTGCGCCACCAGCAGCGACTGCTGCAGCGGCAGCTGCACGTACAACAGCGGCGCGGCCTGGAACACCTGCAACTGACGCGACCCGGCGGCGGCCGCGGCCGCGCCGGCGCCTACGGCTGCTGCGGGCTGCCGGGGCCGCCCTTGCCGTGGCGGCGCCGGCCGTGCCGACCACTCCCCATGCCGCCGCCCGGCTGGTTCCCGGCGCCCTGATCGAGACCGCGGACGTACTCGATGAAGTTGGCGCGGTCCTCCATGATCCCGTGGTAGCCCCCGCCCTACCCCAGCCGCAGCCGGTCGCGATCGCGGGGGCCTCGCTCGTTCCGGTCCCCGTCATGGTCGACCGACGGCTGCCGGCGCTGCCCACCCCGTGTCGCACGCCGCGACTCGAGGCTGCCGGCCAGCAACTCGCTCATCAGCTGCCCGAGCTCGATCCCCTCGTCACGCGCCTGGAAGACCAGCTCCCGGTGGAGGCCGCGCGACAGGCGCACCTGGACCTCGCCGGTGCACGCGTCGTCGTCGACGGGCGCCGGCGGGTGGGCCCCCTGCTCCCGCATGTTCCTCACCTGGGCCTCCATCTCCTCCTCGAGCCGCGCGAGGGCCTCGGCGCGCGTCTGCCCCTCGGCCTGACACTGCTCCAGCTCGGGCGCCCGCGCCCGGAACACCTGCTTCTCTGCGTCGAACTGGACTGTGCAGCGATACCTCGCTTCGGACATGGTCTTCCTCGTGTCTGCGGCACGGACGCCGGAGCCGCACGCCTCGCACGGGACGGTAGCCGGCGCACTGAGGGCGCAGGAGTCGCCCCATCTATTGGGTGCTCGCGGGCTCCATTCGGGTTCAGTCAGATTCACGCAGGGTGCACCGGCTGCACCTGCCGCAGGTCGTCCGTGGCCGAGACGAGCGGCGACGACCTGCCACGGAGTGTGCGGTGCGCCCCTCCCCACTGTCAAGGCCCAATCTCCCGGCGCCGGGCCCGCGCCGACGCAGATGGCGTCCGAGCGCCCCGCTATTCCGGCAGGGACTCACCGCCGAGGTCAGCAAAAACGATTGACCCGAAACCCCGCACGGCGTATCTTTCCCCACACTTTCGGCATTCGGGAGATTGCTCATGCCCCGCAAGCGCAGCAACCGGCTCTCGGCCTCGCTGGGCGCCTTCGTGGAGGAGCTGGCCCACGTCCTGGGCGAGCAGGCCAACCAGGCGGTGGCGCGGCACACGCGCGCCTACGATACGGTGGTCAACGAGCTGCGCGCCGAGCTGCGGCGTCTCGAGAAGCGCATCGAGCGCGTGAGCGCCGCGCGCGCGGGGCGCCCGGCGCGCGACGCCCGGCGCTGCAAGGTCGAGGGCTGCTTCCAGCCCCACGTAGCCCGCGGCTTCTGCAAGAACCACTACCAGCAGACTCGCTACCGCGAGAAGAAGATCGCGGACGCGCGCGCCGCCGGCAAGCGCTACACCGCACCCAAGCCGGGCGAGCGGCGTCCCGGTCGGAAGCCGAAGGTGCCGCTGCCCTTCTGACCTCGCCGGCACTCCCCGGCCACGCGTCAGGAGCAGACCGACTTGCCACTCGCGCGGGCGCCGGCATAGAATCCCCGCAGCACTGCGCGGCTCCATGCGTCGCTGGTCCGTATCACGAACCGACGTCGGCAAGAAGCGTCCCCACAACGAGGACAGCTTCTACGCCGACGACAAGCTCGGCCTCTACGTGGTCGCCGACGGCGTCGGCGGCCACGCCAAGGGCGAGGTCGCGAGCCAGGAGGCGGTCGAGCAGATCCACGGTTGGGTGAAGGCCGAGAGCGCCCGCATCGCCGAGTACCTGGCGAACCCCGACGACGAGCGGCTCGGGGCGCTCCGGCGCGTCCTCGAGAGCGCGGTGCAGCAGGCCTGCTACATGGTGTACGGCATGGCCGAGCAGGACCCCGAGCAGAAGGGGATGTCGACGACCATCTCGACCCTGCTCCTCGCCGGCGAGGTCGGGATCATCGGGCAGGTCGGCGACAGCCGGATCTACCGGCTGCGCGGCGGCGTCGTCCAACAGCTCACCGAGGACCACACGCTGCTCAACTACAAGCTCAAGCACGGCCTGATCACGCCCGAGCAGGCGGCCCGGGCGCCCGGCAAGAACGTCATCACGCGCGCCGTCGGCCACAAGGACTACGTCGAGGTCGACACGATCCACGTGGACGCCGCGGCGGGTGACCGCTTCCTCCTGTGCTCGGACGGGCTCCACGGCTACCTGCGGGACGGGGAGCTCGACGGCATCATCGGGCACGAGCCGAAATCGGCGGTGGACCGACTGATCGACCTGGCCAACGCCCGCGGCGGTCGCGACAACATCACCGTCGTGCTGGTGCTGGTGAGCTAGTGCCGCGACCGGAGCGTTCCGCTCCGGGGCGGCACTAGCCTCGATCCCACGGGAGGGCTCCGCCCCATAGGCGTTAACCTAACAGCTTGTCTGCGGCCGTCCGCCGGACTACAATCCGCTCCATGGAGCCGGCACGTCGCGACGAGTGGAGGGTGATCGAGAGCCTGCTTCCTCCTGGCTGGCGGGAAGCCGCGAGGACCACGCGCGCTTTTCGCCGGGCACGGTACATGAAGGACCCGGCCGTCTTGGCGCGACTGCTGCTGTTCCATGCGGTGAACGACGGCGGGCTGCGTGCCACCGTGGCGCAGGCTGGGGCTGCCGGGATCGCGAAGATGTCGCAGGTGGCCCTGCTCAAGCGCTTGCGGACCGCGAGCGGCTGGCTTGCGTGGATGAGCGCGGAGATGTGTCGCCCGCTCCGAGAGCAGGCGCGCCTGCCGGAGGGCCTTCGACCGCGTGCGATTGATAGCACGACGATCCAGGGCCCCGGGAGCGCGGGGACTGAATGGCGGCTGCACTACACGCTCGACCTGCTGACACTCGCCTGTGACTGGCACGAACTGACTGATGCGAAGGGCGCAGAGCTGCTCGAACGAGCGCCCATGCGTGCAGGGGACGTGATGCTGGGGGATCGGAACTTCCTCCGCCCCAAGGGGGTGCTTGCCGCAGTCAACGCGGGGGCACACGTTCTGGTTCGCCTCCGATGGTCCCATGCCGCGATGGTCGACCGCGACGGACGCCCGTACAGTGCGCTTAGGGCGGCTAGGAAGCTGCGCGTCGGCCAGATCGGCGAGTGGCGGGTACGGCTGCCTGCGCTCGTTGCCGAGGACGGCACCGCCATTGATGGCCGAGTCGTCGCGGTGAAGCTCCCCGCGCCGCTGGCGAAGAGGGCCGAGCGGAGAGCCACCAGGCGCGCGTCGAAGAGCGGCAAGCGCCTCGACCCACGGACGCTGCAGGCGGCTCACTACGTCATGCTCTTCACCACGCTGCCCAAGGATCTCCTCGCGGCCAGCGCGGTTCTCGCGCTCTACAGGTACCGCTGGCAGATCGAGCTGGCCTTCAAACGCCTCAAGCAGTTGCTCAAACTGGGCCGCTTGCCCCACCAGGACCCCGACGCAGCCAAATCGTGGATCCTCGCCAAGATGGTTGTCGCCCTGCTTCTCGAGACGCTCTACCGCAACGCGAGCGTTTCTTCCCCCTGGGGTTACCACCTCTCGGTCCTCGAATCCCAAGCCGGCTGACGTTGGCCCCAACCGCTGGCGCTGGACTGCCGTCTTCGTCCATGCATTGCGCCAGGCTCTCTGTCCGTCACCCGGTATCACGGCACTCCTCGACGCGACTCGTCGCGGGGAGCTGGACATGGCCGAGAGCCATCGGCGGCGCCAGCCACAGATCGTTGGCCTGGCGGCCCTCCTTGCCCACTGGATTTTAGGTTAACGCCTATGGGGCTCCGCCCTCCCGCCCCGCCGGCGGAGCCGTCGGGGCCCCACCCTCCCGCGGCGCGCCTCGCGCGCCGGCTCGCGCCTGCCGGCGCTCCGCGGAGCCCGTCACCAGGGCTCGACGAGGGCCCGCAGCCTCGCGGGCACCGCCCGGCCCTCGCCGCCGCGGCCGAGCGCCGCGAGGTCGGCCGAGCTGAAGGTGTCCCAGAGGAGCACCGGGCCGCGCAACCCGGGTGACCGCGCGATGAGCGCCGCCAGCGTCTTCCCGGTGTAGGTCGTCTCGAGGCACAGCCCCTCGCGGTCCGCCGCCCGCGCCACGGCGGCGACGCCGGCGGGCGTGGGCGCGCCGTAACCGGCGCCGAGGAAGCCACCGAGGACCTCGAGCCGGGACGCCGCGAAGGGCCGGAGCTGCGCGCCGCACGACGCGAGCAGCCGCGCCGTGCGCCAGGCCAGCAGGCCCGTGCCCGGCGCCCCGGCGAGCGCCGGGTGCACCACCCGCACGGCCGCGAGGCGCGTGCGCAGCCGCGTCTGGGCGAGCCCCAGCAGGAGGCCGGCGGCCGTGCCGCCGCTGCCGAGCGGCACGAAGATGACGGACGGCTCCGGGCACTCGCCGCGCGCCACCTGCTCCTCGAGCTCGAGGGCGGCCGCGACGTACCCCACCGTCCCCAGGGGCGAGGAGCTGCCCGGCCCGAGCGGGTAGAGGTCGCGGCCGACGGCGCCGAGCACGCCGGCGACGACGGTCGGCGCGTCTCGCCAGCTCCGCAGCACGTGCAGCCGCGCGCCGAGGCAGAGGTCCGCGCGCAGGTTGGCGCGCAGGATCGGGGTCTCGGGCTGGTCGAACAGCAGCGCGTCGCACGCCAGCCCCAGCTGGCGGGCGTAGAACGCGGCGGCGACGACCTGGTTCGACCCGAGCCCGCCCATGGTGAGCACCCGGCGGGCCCCCCGCGCCAGCGCCTCGGCGAGGCACAGCTCCAGCTTGCGCACCTTGTTGCCGCCGTAGCCCGCCCCGCTCTCGTCGTCGCGCTTCACCCACAGGTCGAGGCCGAGGTCGGCTCCCAGCCGCGGCGCCGCGCAGACCCGGGTCGGGAACCGCCCGAGGCCGAGCCACGGGAGGTCGCCGCGGGCCCGCGGGAAGCGGCGGAAGAACGTCTCGGCCGCGGCGCCCGGCGCCCCGCCCCCGACCCCGCCCGGCGCCCCGGTCACCATCGCCCTCCCTCCGCTTGCGGCCCGTGCGCCGCGCTGGTAGCGTGGGCCCTGGAGCACGCCATGGCCGCGGAGTCGCCCGAGAGCACCGCCCTCATCCACGCGCGACCGTCGGCCGCGTCGGTCGTGGTCGAGGCGCCCGAGACGATGAACCTCCTCGGGCTCCTGCTGCGCTCGATCCTCGAGCGCAACCTGGCCGATCCGGCCAAGGCGAGCCGCGCCAGCCACCTGCGCGGCGAGGTCGCGGTCCGCGGTGGCCGCATGCGGGTCACGCTCAAGTTCGCCCAGGCGGGCATCACGATCACGCGCGGAGCGGTGGCGCGACCCCGGGCCCGCGTCGAGGGGAGCCTGGCCGCGTTCCTCGGCGTGGCGCTCGGCAAGGGACTGATCTCCGCGTGGCTGTCGGGCCGACTGTCGGCCAAGGGCAACCTGCTGTTCCTGCTCAAGATGCTGCCGCTCCTGCGCTCGGTGCCTGCCGCCTGACGCGGGGCCGGACCGCAGCCCGTCTGTAGCTCACCTGCCCGGACCCCGTCAACGGGTTCGACGGGGTGTGATTCAAAGGTCTTGGTGAAACCCGGGCTGGGGGATTCGGCGTAGAGGGTCCCGGCGGCCCGGAACGCCGCCGCAGCAGGGTTCCGCACGCAAGGACGCCCTGCTCGCCGCCCTCCCACCGTTCACCGACCTGCTGCGCGGCAGCTTCTTCGTGCGCACGCTGCGCTGCGGCAAACCATCCTGCCGCTGTGCGACGGG
>JACRCY010000335.1 GCA_016218785.1 Deltaproteobacteria bacterium | reverse complement strand
TGACCTCGTCCATGCCGCCGACCACCGAGAAGTCGTGGCCCGGCTCGATGAACTCGATGAGGCCGAAGCACTCGCGCTCGATGATCTCGCGCTTGCGCTTGGCGATGACGCGCAGCACCTCGGCGCGCGCCTGCGCGGCGGCCTCGTCCTCCCCCTCCGCGGCGGCGGCCACGGGCGCCCCTCCCGGCGCGATCAGGTCGCGGATCTCGTCGTGCTTCATCCCCTCGGTGAGCTGCACCAGGCGCTTGACGCGGTCGGCCGCGGCGCCGGGCCCGAGGAGCCGCTTGATGACGCGCTCGCGCTCGGCCGCGTCCTCCTCGGCGGGGGGCGCGGGCTCGAGGATGCCCTTGATCTGCACGCCCTTGAGGCCGGCGGTGATCTCGGCGAGGCGCTCGACCCACTGCTTCTCGAGGTCGGGGTCGACATGGGCGATGAGTGCCAGGCGCTCGTCCGCGTCGGGCATGGGCACGCGGATGGTCGCGACCTTGGGGTTGGAGACGATCTTCGGGTGCAGCTCGGCCAGGTTCTCGGTCACCAGGATGACGATGTTGTCGGCCGACTCGAGGTGCGGCGCCAGCGACCAGCGGTGGAGCATGACCACGCTCTGGCGGTCCGCCTCGGTGAAGAAGTTCGCGTCCCCCATGGGCGCGATCATCTCGGCGTACTCGATGATCAGGGCCAGGCGGTCCTGCGTCTGCAGGATGCGCTCGAACGCCGGCAGGATCTTGTCGGCGCTCTTCTGCAGCAGGATCTCCTCGAGCCCCTCGGTGCGCTTGGTCTCGCGCTTGGTGAAGCGCACCCCCGACGAGAGGTTGTAGAGCGCGATGGTGTCCTTGTTGTCGCCGAGCAGCACCTCGGCGAGGAAGTCGGTCAGGCGGTAGAGCCGGCCCTGGTGGAGCAGCAGGTCGAAGACGTTGCCGTAGAGCACGAACAGCGAGGCCTCGCCGCGCACGTAGCGGCGCCGCAGCTCCTCGGCCCATCCCGGTAGCACTCGCGCGTCACCCATGGAATCTCCCCGTGTCACCCGCGGAACTTCCCGACGCCCTGCATGTGGTCCAGCCTCATGATCTGGCTCGTCTCTCTGGCCGTCGTGCGGACCGCCTCGACGCCGTCCATCAGCTCGTCGAGCTGGCCCGACATCTCGCCGGGCGAGCGCATGGTCACGATCTGGTCGGCGAGGAGCCGGAAGCTGTTCTCCATCAGATCGAGCTGGCCGCGGGCCGCGCGGATGTACTGCTGGATCTCGGTGAGCGTCTGCTTGCGGCGGAGCAGCACGTCGAGGTTCTTCTGCGCCAGCTCGCGGTCCGACGGGGTCCGGGCGTGCTCGATCTGCGCCTCGAAGCGCCGCGACTGGCGCTCCAGCTCGTCGAAGTTGACCGCCGCCATGTAGGTCTCGAAGCGGGCCGAGGTGACGGCCAGGTCGACGAAGTCGTCGGCGAGCTTGCCGAGCTTGCGCAGCTCGCTCTCCATCAACTCCTGGGTGAAGGTGGGGTTGTCTCCTGCCAGCCGCTGGATCTCGTCGCGCTTCGCGGCCATCGTCTGGCAGCGCTTCCAGTCGGCGGGCCCGAGCGAGGCGAGCTGCTTCTTGCGCTTCTGCGCGAGGCGCTTCTCCTCCTCCGCGGCCCAGCGTTTCTCCCAGGCGAGCTTGGAGAGGATCTTGGAGTCGGGGGCGAAGAGCATCCACAGCCCCTCGACGGCGGCGCCCACGATCCCGAGCCACCAGTTGCCGGTCAGCGCCGCGGCCGCGCCGACGCCCGCGAGCGCCGTGTAGTTGTACACGTTGTGGAAGGCGTAGCGGAGGTACGCCCGGCGCTTCTCCCTGGCGGCATCGGTGGGCAAACCCAGGCCTCGTGGGGCGGCTGACCACTACATCGTTGCCCTACATCGTCTTCTGGGAGGTGGCCTTGCGCGCGGCGGCGGCGGCCTTGAGCGACTCGAGCTGCTGGCGCGCGGTCGAGTCGCCCGACTGCTGGCGCAGGGCGGACAGCCGCTGGTCGAGGCTCGACTCGCCCAGCTCCTTGCCGAGGTTGGCCTGCGCCACCAGGTCCTTGATGTGGCCGCGCACGTTGTCGAGCGCCATGACGTCGGCCTCGATGGAGAGCCCGTCGAGCTGCTCCTGGATCTTGATGCGGGCCTGGGCGCTCGCCATCTTGGCGAGCATGTTGTCCTTCTCGGCCTGCAGCTTCTTGATCTCGGCCTGCACCTGCAGCAGCGAGGACTTGGCCGAGTCGGCGTCCTTGACCGCCGTGTCGAGCTCGGCGCGCAGGTCCGCGGCCTCCTTCTCCAGCTCGTTCTTCTTCTGGATCAGGATGATGGCCAGGTCGTCCTGGTTGGTGTCGACGGCCGTGGTGAGGTCCTGGGTGATCTGGGCCAGCTCCTTGGTCTGCCGGTCCAGCCGCGTCGAGATGTCCTCGCGGCGCCGGATGATGCCGGCGGTCGCCTTCTTCAGCATCGTGTACTTCTCGATCATGCTGTTGATCGAGTTCTCGTACGCGATCTCGGGGTTCTTCTTCTCCAAGTCGGAGATCCAGAGATTGACGAACCCGCGCCACAGGTTGCCGAGCCGTGCGAAGAATCCGACCTTGGCCATGTCACGCTCCTATTACGGGCTCGGTCCAGGGTTGGACCTCGCCGTCTCTCATCAGGCGCGGTCCAGGATTGGACCGCGCCATATGTGTGCCGCAACCCGCTGCCCCTAGCCCTGCGGCTCGTGCAGCTTGGGCGATTCCCTGACGACCTTCTCGACGGCCTCCTGGCCGAAGAACTGCAAGATGTCCTGGATCTCGAGCTTCTTCAGGTTGCAGGCGTAGGCGACCTGCGACTGCTGCTCGGTGGACTGCTGCATCACCTGGCGGATCCGCTGCATCTCCTGCTCCAACGCCGCGAGGCGCTGGCTCGACTCCTGCAGGAGCTGCTGCAGCCCGATCTGGCCCTGGGTGATGTACGCGTGGAGCGCCTGGATCTCCTGGGCGCCCGCCTCGATGATCTTCTCCGTCGGGTAGCCGAACGCCTTGAGCGAGGCCTCCACGATCTGGCGCTTGATCTCGAGCGGGGTGTCCTGCGGCAGGTTGCGCAGCAGCTCGCCGGCCTTGCGCACGTGCTCCAGCTCGGCGTCGGACAGGCCGGCGGCGCGGTAGACCCCGTCGAAATCGATGGTGCCGCCGGGCGCGGGCAGCGGCGGCGGCCCGTCGAGCTGCACCGGCGACGCCGCCGCCTCGCCGCCGTACCTGGCGATCAGCTCCGCGGCGCTGGCCGCGGCCGGCTCGTCCTCGGCCTCCACGAACCACCCGAGGACCGTCTTGCCCCACCCCTTCCTGCGCGGTTCGTCGCTCACTGGAACCTCCACAAGGCTGGCTCACCGACGCCGGAAGCCTACCGGTCGGGATGGAGGCAGTCAAGCGACGACGGGGGCGGCCCGACGGTGGCTGCACGGCGCGCGGGCGGCCCGGCCACGGACGATGGCGATCGGCTGGCGCGCGCGGCCGAGCCGTTGCCTCCGCGCCGCGCCCGACTACAATGGCGCGGTGCCTGGACGACCGAAACGCCGCGATTCGAGCCGTGTGGCCGGCGTCC
Source organism: Deltaproteobacteria bacterium (assembly GCA_016218785.1). GTDB lineage: Bacteria > Myxococcota_A > Polyangia > JACRCY01 > JACRCY01 > JACRCY01. The sequence goes on along the minus strand of JACRCY010000335.1, from coordinate 1,261 downwards.
GCGCCGCGTTGCGCGAGCTGGAGTGGACCGGGGTCCGTCGCTACGTGCAGATCCTGCGCGAGGCGGGCGACCTGCTCGCCACCCGGGACGCCGACTTCGACCTGCGCGAGCTCGTGGACCGGCGCTTCGAGTGCGACAGCCGCAAGTGCCTCATCTGGCGCGGCGGGCAGATGCTGGTGGACTCGTCGTGCTGCGCGCGCTACCGCATCGAGCTGACCTCGCTCGACCGTGAGCGCCTGCAGGCGATGTTGCCGCTGGTGCGCGAGCGCCTCCCGGAGAGCCACGCGCTCCAGGACGAGCGCCAGGCCCCGTGGGTGTGCGACGAGGACTACCGCATGGTCATGGCCGAGGACGACCATGGTGTCTGCCCGTTCGTCCAGTACGACGACGGCCGCAGCACGTGCGCGGTCCACGCCGTCTGCCTGGACGAGGGGCTCGATCCCTGGGACCACAAGCCGCTCGCCTGCTCGCTGTGGCCCGTCGCCACGCTCGAGTACCGCACGGACGGCTCCACGCGCACTCTGGTGACGGCGTACGGCCGGGCCACCGTCGGGCTGTTCGCGGACGACGAGGACGACCTGGACCGGTGCGTGTGCCTGGTCGATCAGTCGCCGGAACTGCCGCCGCTGTACGAGTCGCAGCGCGACATCCTGCAGCGCCTCTTCGGCAGCAGCCTCGTCCGGCGCCTCGACGCGGCGGCACGGACGCGCAGCCCTCGACCGCGCCGCTGACGCGGCGGCATCACCCCGCTGCCGGCCTCGGCTACTTGCCCGGCCGGGGCGGCGTAACCGGCCCGCCCGGCGCGCCCCCGGTCTGGCCGGGGCGGGTGTAGTCGCGCTGCCAGTCCTGCCCCTTCATGCCGATGACGTTGAAGATCCGCAGCTCCTCGGCGCGGTTCTTCACCTTCACCGGCGGCAGGGCGATGGCCTCGACCTTGTCGCGGACCCCGCGCAGCGTGGTCTCCGACACGATGATGTCGCCCGCCTTGGCCAGGTTACACAGACGCGAGGCGACGTTCACCGGGTCGCCGATGGCGGTGTACTGCAGGGTGCGCGAGGAGCCGATGGCGCCCGTGACCACGGGGCCGGTGTTGATGCCGATGCCGATCTTGATCGGCTCCAGGTTCTCCGACTGGCGCGTGCGGTTGAACTCGCCGAGCACGCGCTGCATCTCGACGCCGCAGCGGACCGCGGCCAGCGGCGCGTCGGGCATGGCGAGCGGCGCGCCGAAGAGCGCCATGATCTCGTCGCCGACGTACTTG
>JACRCY010000342.1 GCA_016218785.1 Deltaproteobacteria bacterium | reverse complement strand
GCCCCGAGGGCGCTCGCCACCAGTGGCAGCAGCGCCGGCAGCGGCGCCGCCCCGGGCGCGGCGCGCTGGAGGAGGTCGGCGGCCGCGTCGCACAGGGCCACCACGTAGTTCGACGCCATGACCGCGGCGGCGTGGTAGAGCGGCAGGGCTGCGGCGTCCACCTCCACGGGGATGCCGCCCAGCCTCTCGACGAGGGCGCGCCCCGCCGCGCGGGCCGCCGTGTCCCCCTCGAGACCGAAGGCGACCCCCCGCAGCGGCGTGGCCGCGGTCGCCGGGAACGAGCGCAGGGGGTGCAGCGTGCCGACCGCCCGGACCCGGCCGCGCACCCCCCCGAGCACCTCGTCCGCGGGGTGCGCCCCGGCGCAGTGGAGCACGACGTGGGGCGGAGCCAGCCGCCCGGCGCCGCCCAGCGCCGTGGCGACCTCTATGATGGCGGCGTCGGGCCCCGCCAGCACGACGACGTCGGCGGCGAAGGGCGCACCGGCTGCGGCGGGCCGGTCGTCCCCCTCGCACGGCACGCCAGCCTCGCGCAGCGCGTGCAGCAGCGCGGCGCCCACGCGGCCGAGGCCGACGATGAACGTGCGTGGCGCGTCTCCCGCCGGGACGCGTGCCATCGCGTCAGCCGCCATCGGCTGCCCCGCCGGCACCGTAGAGGCCGTGCTCCCGGATGTAGGCGAGGACGGTCGCCGGCACCATCCGGCTCACGTCCTCCCCGCTCCTGAGCCGCGCGCGGATGTCGGTGGAGCTCAGCGCCGGCAGCTCGACCTGCACGCCCGGCGCCGGGTAGCCGGCGCGCCCGACGACGATGACGTCGCAGAGTCGCTCGATCACGTCCCAGCCGTACCACTTGTCGCGCTCGGGCAGGAGGTCGGTGCCGATGACGAGCGCGAGGCGCTGGTCGGGTGCCCGGGCCACGAGGTGGCGCAGGGTGGCGAGCGTCCGGCTCGGCGTGGGCAGCTCGCTCTCGACGCGCGACACGAGCGCCGCGGCGCCGAAGGGGGCGGCGGCGCGACGGCACATCTCGAAGCGGTCGTCGAAGGGCGCCAGGTCCTTCGCGAAGGGGTGCTGCCCGACGGGGACCCACATGACGCGGTCCACGTCCGCCGTCTGCAGCACCTGCAGGCAGACCATCTGGTGCGCCACGTGGGGGGGGTTGAAGCTGCCGCCGAAGAAGGCCGTGCGCATTGGCGTCAGTACAGCAGGTGGGGCGTGCGGGCCGCCCGGAACCGGGCCTCGTCCTCGCGCCAGGTCGCCGCGATGGCGTCGAGCGGCGCGCCGGCGTCGATCATCTTGCGCACCGCCGGGCCGCCGCACAGGAGGTCGATGGCGGGCCGATCGGCGACGAACTCGTAGGCGCGCGTGCGCCACCGGAACTCCTCGGGCCACAGCTCCTGCACGGCGCGCAGCACGGCGACGCCCGTCAGGTACGGCCGGAAGGCGTACCGGTCGGTCACGTGAAGCTGCACGCCGCCGCAGGGGGTGCCGGCGAACTTGTGGAAGGTCGGCCGGAAGCCCGCCGGCCGGAAGCGCACCCCCGGCAGCCGCTCCTCCTCGAGGGCGGAGGCCAGACGCAGACCGTCGAGGAAGGGCGCGCCGAAGAGCTCGAAGGGGCGAGTGGTCCCCCGCCCCTCGGAGAGCTCGGTCCCCTCGACCAGGCACATCCCCGGGTAGACGAAGGCCGTATCGAGCGTGGGCATGTTCGGCGAAGGCAGCACCCACGGCAGCCCGGTGTCGTCGAAGAACATCTCGCGGCGCCAGCCCGACATGCGCACCACGCGGAGACGGCAACCGATGCCGTGCCGCTCGTTCACCAGGGTCGCGACCTCCCCCACGGTGAGCCCGTGACGGTTGGGAACCGGATGGAGCCCGACGAAGGAGCGGTAGCCGTCGGCCACCAGCCCCCCCTCGACGGCGACGCCACCCAGGGGGTTGGGGCGATCCAGCACCACCACCTCCACGCCGGCAGCGGCGCACGCCTGCATGGTGAGCGTCAACGTCCACACGTAGGTGTAGTAGCGCGACCCCACGTCCTGGACGTCGAACACCACGGCGTCCAGGCCTGCGAGCGACTCGGGCGTCGGCGCGAGGCTCGCCGGGTCGTCGCCGTAGAGGCTGTGGACCGGCAGCCCGGTACGGGCGTCACGGCTCGTCTCCACGGCGATCATGTCCTGGGCGTCGCCGCGCACGCCGTGCTCGGGGCCGAACAGGGCCTGGAGCCGCATCCCGTCGCGCGCGTGGAGCAGGTCGGCGGCGTGGCGCAGCTCCGCGTCGACGCTGGTGGGGTTGCACAGGAGGCCGATGCGCCGGCCCGCGAGGACCCCGGCCTCCTCGTCGAGCACCCGCTCCAGGCCCACCCGGACGCACGGCATGGGGCCACCGTAGCACGCGCCCCGGCCCCGGACAACGCACCCACCGTTGGCCTTTCTCTCAGCCTGACAGTAGGTTACAATCCGCAGGCTGCTGGGGAGGCCCCCGACCGCGCGTGGCCAGGGGGAGGTGTGCATGTCCAGTGTCGCCGACAACCGCATGCGCTGGAGCCGGGAGCCGGGCCGCTACGAGGTCTGGTTCCTCACCGCCAGCCACCGCGCCAGCCGGAGCGGCTTCTGGATCCGTCACACCCTGTCGGCTCCGACTCAGGACCGCGGCCTCCCCCCGTACTGCCAGCTCTGGTTCGCGTGCTTCGACGGCGGCGACCCGGGGCGCAGCTTCGCGGTGAACCGCAAGCTCCCCATCGACTCGCTGCACGCGGAGCCCGACCCCCTCGTCATCGGCGTGGGCGACGCCGAGCTGCGCCACGGCGCGCTGCACGGCGCCATCGAGGGGCACGGCCACGCGGCGGAGTGGGACCTCGGCTTCGAGCCCGAGGACCGGACGGTCCTCCTCTTCCCCGACTGGGCCTACGCGAGCGAGCGGGTCAGCACCAAGTTCCTGTCGCCGCACTTCTCGGTGCCGCTGCGCGGCCGCATCAAGGCCGACGGCCGCGAGTACGTGTTCGACGGCGACCGCGCCACGCAGTGCCACATCTGGGGTAACAAGCACGCGCACGCCTGGGGGTGGGGACACGTCTGCGGCTTCGCCGAGGACGGCGAGACCGCCCTCGACGTGCTCTCGGTGCGGCTCAAGAAGGGGCCCATCGTGCTGCCTCGCCTCACCCTGGCCACGCTCAGGCATCGCGGCACGGTCACGCGCTTCTCCCAACCGCTCAGCCTCATGGCCGGCCAGGGGGAGTGGGGCACCGGGTTCTTCCGCTTCGCCGCCGCCACGCCGACGCTGCGCGTCCGCGGCGAGTTCACCGCGAGCCCCGACGACATGGTCGTCGCGGAGTACACCGACCCCGACGGCGAGGCGGCCTTCTGCCACAACACCGAGGTCGCCAGCCTGACGATGACCATCGAGAGCCGCACCTGGCTCTCGGGCTGGCGCGACGAGGCGCGGCTCACCGCGCCGCGGAGCGCGCATTTCGAGCACGCGGCGCGCACGCCGGACGCCTCGATCCGGAGGCGACACCGGACGGCCTGAGGTGCAGGGGACACGATTCGGCCGAGAGGGAACGATGCGACCCCAGCGACGAACACCCGAGCGCAGCAGGTGGCCCGCCGGCCCCGGGTCGGTCTGGCCCGGCGGGCTCCTCGTGGCCATCGCGCTCCTGCTGCCCACGCCGGCCCTGGCCGGGGAGCCGACGTTCGACGCTCTCGCCGCCGCCTCGGGCAAGAGCGACCTCTCCTCCGAGCTCGAGGCGCTCGTCATGCGCTGCGACGACGAGACCGATGATCGCGAGCGGCGCCTGTGCGAGGAGGTCCTGCGCACGCGACAGGCGCGCGCCCGGGAGCAGTCGATCCTGGTCGCCATCGATCCGCCCCGCGTCACGCTGCGCGCCAAGCTCGGCTGGCTCATGACCCTCACCGGCTGCCTCATGTGCGCCGAGCCCCCCGTCCTCGCCGGCAAGCCGCGGCGTCTCACGGCCTCGGAGCCCCTCCCCACGAAGCCGCCGGCCAAGGCACCGCCCGGCAAGGGCGAGGCGGCGCCCGAGATCCGGTTCGCCATCCTCGCCGAGGTCGTCGTGCCCGAGCCCAACGGCACCGAGCGGCTGGCGGTCGAGGCGTCCCTGCGGCGGCTGCGGGCGGAGGCCATCGTCAAGCTGCGCGCCCCGCGCACGTGGAGCCAGGGCGACGTCCACGGCATCGCCATCGAGACGGTCGCGTGGCGGGTCCTCGACCCGTGCAGCGGGAAGGTCTACGTCTCGCGCCCGAGCTCCGCGATCCAGATCCCCCAGACCGAGGACCCGGCCTGCAAGGTCGAGAAGAAGGCCGTGGCCGCGCCGACCAAGGGGCCCAGCCTCCCCGAGCGCCTCACCGCCGCCGACATCGAGCGCGCCCTCCTGCCGGTCCGCCTGCAGGCCCGCCGCTGCTTCCAGAAGTACCGCATCCGCGGAGTGGTGAACCTCGGCATCGACATCCGCCCCGACGGCAGCGTGAAGATGGTGCGCTCGTCGGGCTCGCTGGTCGACACCCCGAGCGCCGAGTGCGTGCGCGCCGCGGCCCTGCGGATCCGCTTCCCCGCGTTCCGCAGCCACACCTCGATGCACGTCACCTTCCCGGTGCTGCTCCGGCAGTAGGGCTGACGTTCCGTGTCCAGGAGGGGTGCGCGGCGCCTGCGGCACGACACCGGACACGACGTCCACTTCCTGGAGCGCCTCGACCGGGTCAGTCTGGACCAGACCGAGTTGGCCCTGCGGCTGTACCGCGACCGCGAGCTGGTCGCGCGCCTCCTCGCCGACCGCGCGTTGCCGGACGGGGCCGAGCGGGTGGCCATCGCCATCGACGGCGGCGCCCAGCCCGCGCACGTCGTCGTCGCGCGCGACGGCGCGTTCGTGACCTGTCTGGCGCCGGGCATGCGGCCGGCCGAGAACCCGGTCATCCCGTGGCCGCGCGTCGAGGGGCACCTCCGCCGCGCCGACCTCCAGGAGCGGCAGCTCGAGGCGGCCAGGGCGGTCCCGGCGGCCCTCGTCCGCCGTATCCACGAAGCGGGCCCGCTGCTCAGCCGCGAGGAGTTCCTGCAGCTCAGCGCGCTCGAGCCGCTGCTGCACCGACAGGTGGCCCTCGCCGGCCTCCGCACTTTCTTGGACATGATGCACGACGGGTTCGCCCTGGCGCGCCTCCGGCGGGTGCGGCCGGCCGACGAGCCGCTGCGGCGGCGGTTCTGGCGCCGCTACCACGCGGCCGGGCACGTGCTACTGCTCGCAACGTACGGCGGCAGGCGCGACTTCGACTGGTGGGAACGACTCGAGACCGAGCACGGGACGGACCCGTTCCTCGGGTGGCTCGTGCTCCCGGCCTGCCTCGGCCACGCCCCCCTGGCCCTGCGCGCGTACTGGGCCATGGGCCGGGCCGAGAAGGACGCCCTGCGCTGGCTCCGTGCCGTGCTCGCCGGCATCGACGACTTCGATCGCTGGACCGCGGCGCTCATGAGCCTCCTGGTGGTCGGGCTCAGGTACCGGAAGCTGCGCGCCGAGGTGCGCCGGATGTTCACGGGCCTCGCGCCGCCGCCGGCCCTCGCGGCGTTCGAGGGCGGGCGCTTCGTCGCGGGCTGGTTCGACGTGTTCGCGACGGAGTGGCTGGCCGGCGACGGTGCCGATCCCGAGGCCGAGCGCGAGCGCTGGCGGGCGCGGGGCGCGGCGCTGCTGGCGGCGGACCCGTGCGCCGCGGCGTTGCGCGCCGCCCTTCCCCCCGGGGACGTGCCGTTCGAGGTGGCCGCCGCGTACCAGGTGAACCGGCACCTCGAGTTCAGCTTCAAGCCTTCGAACCTCGGCGAGCTGGCCGAGCTGGCGCGGCTGGTCGCACTCATGCGCGGCGAGGACTTCTACTTCCCGGCGGCCTGCGTCGAGATCCTCGCGGACCGCTGCACGCCCGAGCGGGTGGACGAGCTCTGCTGGTGCCACCGCCCGCCCCAGCCGGTGCGGCGCGCCAGGCCGGCCGCGCCCACGGCGCCCAAGGCCGTGACCCGGCCGCCCAAGCCCGACGCGAAGCCGCTCGAGAAGCGCGGCGTCGACGAGGGGCTCAAGCCCTGGAAGGGCGCCCCGCCGCCGCGCCCCGGCGGTCACGCCGGCGCGGGGCTCACGGCAGCCACCACCGCCCGAGATCCAGTTCCACCGCGTCGAACGGCTCGGCGCGCACCCGCTCGTCGCCGGCGTGCGCGTGCAGCACCACCCACCGGCCCCCTTCCAGTCGCATGACCTCGAGCACCTTCGCGACCGGGTCGGCTAGCCACGCGTGGCCGACGCCCTCGCGCGCGTAGATCGGCATCTTCCTCACGCGCACTGCTCGCTCCTTGCCTCGTGACAGCACCTCGCAGACCCAATCGGGGGCGAGCGTCACGAAGGCCACATCCGGGATCTCGGGCATGCGTTCGCGGCGCCAGGCGGCCAGGTCGGGCACGACCACGTCGCCGCCCAGGTGCAGCTCCGGCTCGAACAGGATCCACCAGCCCCCGGGGGCGCCCGGGCCGTCCGAAGGGCCGTCGAAGCGGCGGACCAGGTCGGCCGTCATGGCGGTCGCACTACGCGTGTGCCGCATTCCCGGCCGCGGGCTGACCTCCAGGTCGCCGTCGAGGATCTCGGCGATCATGTGGTCCGGGACCTTGAGCAGGTCCTCGTACGTCGCCGG